>SCKP01000009.1 GCA_004124405.1 Fidelibacterota bacterium
AATATTGGCAATAAAAAATGCCCGGCTTTTATACCAGTGTCCATAATAAGTTAACGATTGTAACGGACTGGATGAACCCTCCCCACGATTCTCTACTAAACCCACCTCTCTAATTCTTCCTTCCTAACCCAGTTAGCATATATCTCTGTAGTCTTAATACTCCGATGACCAAGTAGTGTCTGTAGTACTTCCTTAGGAACTCCCTTATTTAACATATTATGAGCGTAGGTATGGCGGAAGGTATGGAGGTTGATGTTATTCTTACGGACAAAGTCAGGTTCAAACAGCCTCTGGATATTCTTCACACAGTTACGCCTTTGTCTATCGCTAGAGAGTAGTGGAAACAGGGTGGAGTTGGCCATTCTAGGCTGTAATACGTCTAATACATGCTGAGGTATGGGTACGTGGAGAAAGTCCCCTGTTTTGTTCATCTGCACCTTGATATATTTGCCTTCAAAATGCTCTGGTTTGAGCTTAAAAGCATCAGTAGAACGGAGGCCAGTGTGGAGCAGTAGATAGTAGAAATCATGGAACCTGCCAGCCTGAGCCATTATGAGTTTTACCTGTTCTAGTGTGAAATGGTAGCGTTGACCAGTTGGCTTTAGAGGTACTGGTTTAATAGCACTAAATGGGTTTATGTCAATCCATGCAACTTCAATGCATAGTTAAAGAACCGCTTCAAAAATTGCACCTCCCGGTTTAAGGTACGAGGCGAGATCTTGGGGCAGTAGTTGTCATTAGCTGCTTGGTACTTATTGGTGATTCTATCATTGGAGCGATAAACAACATATTCCTTAGCAAGTCTTACATCTACTTGCTGAATAGCGGTAATATTCTTAGCTAAACAATACTGATGGAACCTGTTAAGCTTTTTCTTAATGATATAGACTTGGTCGTACTTAACACCTGAAGTTTCTACTTCTTTAAGAAATGACAGGATAGCTTCTTGAAAGTTGGTTGAGACATCCTTCCTATTAGAAACTCCGCTTAATGTGAGTTCATAATCAAGCTTCTTGAATTGTAGTTTAGCAGACTTAAGAGTATCTCCAAGATATCTCCTAACTCGTACACCATTAACAGAGAAATTTCCGTAGTATTTGGTTTGACCCAGCTTTGTTTGTCTGGAATATATTGTTGCCATAGTGACCTCCAGTTTGTCACTGTTACGTCACTACAGCTGTAAGGATGCCTATTTATTGGTAGACACGCTGGTCTTAGGAACCAGTGCCCTTGTGGTGTGAAGGTTCGAGTCCTTTTCCCGGCACAGAAATCTAATATTTTTAAGCATAAAATTGTTTTTAAAAAAAGTCCCCGCTCAAAAGGGGGCTTTTTATTTCACCTACCTAATTTTAAAAACCAATTAGTTTCATATTGAGGGATGGGAAAAAGTATTAGGCTTCTGCTTCTAGAGTTTCCTCTTCAATATTTCTTTTGGCTTTAAGGCGAATATATTCTCCCGACTCTTTAAACCATAATAATCGAGTTTGTCTTTTATCTTCACTGATATATTCTACACAATATTCAATTCCGGAACCGGTATTAATGGTCTTAGTGCCGAAGGAATAGAGAGGGGTTCGAACGAAGTTTGGATTATTTTCAATTTGCATAAAAACTCCTTTATTTAATTAACAAAATTTACATTGAAGCATTTACAATTGCTAAAACAAAAAATTATAAATGTAAAAAAACTACACATTTTTCAGAATTAAAAACGAATTAGGGACAATTAGATATGTCCTGTGCACCTATTTTCCCAATTGGAACACAGCTTGGATAAGGGGGACAAAACTGGTTGTAGGCAAAATAGGCATTGGTGAGGTTAAGATAAATATTACAGAGAGAATCAGGCATCATTCCACTTAATTGGTTCAGATAAAGATATAACCAATTTAAGCGGGTAAGCCTGCCAATACTTTTAGGGAGATTCCCTGTTAGCTGATTATAGGATAAATTCAATGTATCTAAAAATGTTAATTTTCCAATGCTTTCGGGTATTTCACCACTGAGGGAATCATCATACAGCCATAAAAAAGTGAGACGTCCATTTTTGAAATTGCAGTTCCAGGGGTTCAATTGTTCCGCTTGAATCTGTATCAAGTGTTGATATAATTGATCCAGAGCTGTTATCAATGAAATCTTGCAGCACATCTAAATCGTTTTGATGGTAGCATTTTCCATTGATATCTGTATGTTCCCTGCCGTATCCCTCTAGTTCAGCGGTGCAGGCAAACAAAAACGGTATTATGAAAACTAAATATTTCTGCATCTGAAGTGGGAAAATAGAAAATAGAAGTTAGATATTATAAATTGATCGGAATTCAAATTGTCCTAATTCCCAAAACACCTAATATGCAGTCAACTGTTTCTGCCTATTTTTTGCCCAATAATAAGTTCCAATTCCGGTTATTAATTCAAAGGCAATAAAGAGAGAGATATTAATGGCGATACCAGTTGCGAACCCATAGCTATGCAAACCGACACCAAGAAGATTTACACCAAACCAAGCCAGAATCACTACAATATTATTCAGGATCATGCCCAGTGCGAAACCCATTGGTTTTACAAATCCAGTGATGCGAAGATGGAGCATCATAATCTGCCACATGACAATAAGGAGAGCGCCATTTTCTTTTGGGTCCCATCCCCAAAATCTACCCCAGGATTGATCCGCCCAAATTCCGCCAAGAATGGTACCAAAAAGGGTGAAGAATAAAGCAAACAGGGTAGCTCCATACACATTGGCATTTACAGTTTTTAGATATTTTTTATCAAAGGGAGTTCGGATGGTTTGGAGCAAATATACATGTCCCAGCACACCGGCAAAAAGCGATGTGCCATACCCGATGGTAATAGTGGTGACATGGGTTGCCAGCCAGAAATTTGAATTCAGCACAGCTACCAACATTCCCAAGGTATCACCATCATTTGCATAACCGAGCCCCACAAAATGGAGTACTCCTCCAACAATGGCCCCCATGAAAATTCCCATTCCATCTTTACGGTTGTATTCCAAGAGCGAGGCGCAAATGACCCCTATGAGGCTGACAAAAAGGATGCTTTCATATAATGTTGAAACAGGCGGCCTCTGCATAATTATAATGCGTAAAAGGATGCCGTAAAAATGAAATGCCAATCCGCTTAACAAGCAGGCAAATGAAATTCGCCTGAGTAATTTTGGTTTTGTCATCCAGGAAATTACTAAAAGGAGAAATGCCAGGATGTAGAATGCAATGCTTTTATAGAATAGATTTGCTTGGTTTGTCCATGTTTCCAATTTCACATTGGTTAGGTTGGATAAACCGTTAAATGAATGGGAAAGCAGGTTTTCATATTCTGCTAAAACGGAATCACTTTTCACGGTATCCTTATCAATCCGGGACTTTAAAAACGATTCCAGGGTTATGAGTAATTTTTCCTGATTTGGACCGATCATTCTACTTTCCATTAATTCCCAGGGAGACTGCCATTCCTCATTCTGGTTTCCACTTTCAGGAGGTATAATTTTCAATATCCGGGCAAATTTATCCTGATCTATTTCATTTAAAATACCCATTATATGCTGCAGCTCATAGTCTGATTCTGACCACTCATCTTTATCCTGATTTAGCAATCTTTCCATTAGGGGGCTGAGTTGATTCGCCTTCCTCATTAATTGATAATAACTGAGCTTATCTCCGGGATTGACAGATAAAGATTGGGCGATGGTTTTATGGTTAATCTGTATCAAAGGAAGTAGACAGGAAAGACTGTAACTGAGCGTCTGGTATTGGATTACATTGCTGTAAACCTTCAGCATGTGTGTATCAAATTGGGTGAGCTCGGCTCCTGGTTTTCCTTGAATAGTCGTGATATAATCAATCTGATTTTTCAATCCGGATAATATTTCCTTTCGATTATATAAATGACTCGGATCCCAATAAAGTCCCAGGCTTGCCACCACCTCGGGGTTACTTATGTTGAAGACTCTGTATTTATCTCCCTCATCAGGATTTAAAGCAATATCAAAAAACCAATCTATTGCTGATAATCCTTTAGAATTTAATTCTTCTGGTAATGCTTTGGGTTTAATAGACCGTTTACCGTAAATGAGTAGTAGTTGGTTTCTGACAAATGTATCCAGTGGTTTAATGCGCCCGTTTTCATGTATGGGAATATCACGGTGATCAAAATCTCGGGGAAGTAAAATTCCACAAAGCAAAATAATGAATGATAATGTCAGATTATGGATTTTCATACAGCAATCTTTTCTTTTGATTTCCTAAAAAGGTCAGGTAATTTTTGAGATAGATGAAATAATAATCCAATACACATGATGATGCTGGAAATATAGGGGAAAAGGCGTCCATAATTTTTAACGACTGCCAGTACGGTTGTTTCACTGTTTGGACCCTCAATAAATGAAGACTGAAAAAAAGTGTATCCCTTATGCCTCAAGGGTTCGTTCATTTGAATGAGAATCTTCCGGACAACGCCATTTTCTATTAAGTTTATATCAGAGCTGTAACTTTTTGGAATGTCTGTTCCCGGATGCAGGATTTTCTTAAAATCTAAGAGTTCAATTGAAAAGGGGAGATATGTGCGTTTCCGGCGAAGTATAATTGTATAATCTTTATCGTTTACAGAAACAGTCTGGGATATAGACTGCCCCAGAAAAATGCCATACATTCCATCCGCATTTGTTCCCGAATTACTGATTTTATAAATCATTCCGGGACGGTTCCAATTATCTTCTTTTTCTGGTTTTAGTTCATTCAGTATAAAATTTTTCAACATACCTTTATATTGGATTCCCGCAGGGGAAGTCCTTTTAGTGGGTTCACAATTTTCCAAGTAATTTAGGATTTCAATTTCAAAATTCAGGTTTGCATGTGCAAGTACCTGGTTTCTTTTTAATAAGGGTTGATCAAAAATTGTAAATTCATCAAAGTTGACTGCAGATGTATTTATAATGGCTAATTCCATAAAATGGTAATCCTCTACATGATTTGATTGAGCGCCCTCCTCAATGACCATATTGCCTTCAGAACTGAACATGGCAGTTAATCCACCACCAACCAATAGCAGTATTCCGCCCAGGTGTAATATTACTATTCCCAGTTTTTTAATTTTCCAGATACTTTTTTTGAAAAAGAAGAAGGACAAATTAATCAAAATGATAACGAGAGTAAGACGCCCTCCGGGCATGGGTACAAACCAAAACCAGGTTATCCAGGCTGAGAAATACCTATTTTGGGCAGTATATAAACCCATATCTTTTTGCGCAAGAGTACCCAAAACCACTAGCATCATCATCCAGATTATGGCGAATACAAAAATCTTGGGCTGCTTTAAAAAATTGATGATATCTTTAATACGCATTAATTATACAGTCCTTTTTTAAATTGAGATTATAAGGGATGAACAGAAAGAAATAAAGTCGGTCTCGATTTCATGAATACCCTTAGGGTCCGCGGATAGTTTAACAAATAAGGTCTGGTTACCTGCAGGGAGGATAGCGCAGAGAAAGGCAGATCCCAACTCTTCATTAGTAATTCTAATCACATTGTAAAAGCCCAACCCCCCTTTATTTTCAATCATTTCTCTTTTAATTTCGGAAAGTGATTGGGGCTCTAGATTTAATTGTCTTCTCCAACGGTTTACATTGGCTTCAATACCGCCTCCGGTGCCGCCTAATTGAATAACCGATAAATCTCCGGTTCCATTGGAAAAGGGAACATCAAAACTTGCCAGCCTCATGGAGGAACCAAAAGATGGAATCCAACTTGCGGGTTTTGTCCAGTTAAATCCAGTAGACTGTTTTTCCGGAACCTCAAACCGAGGCTTGGTATCAGCTGCTTTAGTTTTAGCTAATTGATAGGTCCGAATGTGGTTATCTTGATCGCAAGATTGCAGAAATACCAATATCAAAATGGAGAAAATTAATTTGATTGCCATGTAGAAAAATTAAAGGTGAAGGTGGACGTAAACCTTCGAATATTTAGTCAAACATTTCCCAGCGGACATCTCGGGTGACATAAGTTACTGAAATAGAATCTGGTACAGCAACCGTTACACTAAATTGAGCAGATTGGTTTGGTTCTAAAACGGTGTCGGTGACAATTCCGGAACGGTAAATAATTTGAGAGCCTTCAATGAAGGTAGAATCAGATCCCAAAAGCTGTGTGTTTTCTCCCCATAGATTATAAATGACCCTTATAAAATCCCCTCTGCGATGGCCCTGGTTCATAACCTTGCCGGTAAACAAACGATATGAGTCAAATACTTCTTCTTTTCCATGGCCAATGAAAACTAAATCAGGGGTGGGAAGTATTAAATCTTCAATGCCTACTATATCGGATTTATTTAGAGTTAATAATCCTACCTCTGTATTTACCAGTAGATAATCTAACTTATCTTTTTTAATAGTGCCTACAATGATAGAACCATTTTCCAATGATATTTTATGTGCTGCCGGAGGATTATCAAGGAACGCTTTCAATTGTTTGGTATAATCTGTTTCCGGTGGTTTGTACTCATAATCCAATACCTTATTTCGAAGCAATTCAACCTCTTTCTGAATATCCTCCATAGTTTGTTCCAATTCAAAAAACCTATCTATTTGAACAACGGCAACACTATCAGCAAAGATTTCTGTGATTTCGGTTTGGAGAGGTGTTTCAACCTGAGGGTCTGGATCTGCGTTTTTTTTTCTGCTGCAACCAAATTGAAAAAGGGAAATAATCAGTATAATTAATATTGCTAAGGGCCTAATCATTGGCAAACCCAATAAATCCAGCTTCTTTCTTCATAGCTTTAAAAGCCGCCATTCTCAGTTTATCTCGATAATTATCATAAACACCAAAATCATGGAGCATCCCCAGAATTTCATTATAATAGATATAATTTGCTGGATCATTTAGTAATTCCACAATTCCATCTACAACCTCTGGGTCAGAAAAGCGTGTTAATCCCCTAAAGGCTTTTAGCCTGATATTACTGGGGAAATCTTTGGTCTGTGCAATTTCCAAATACAGAGATTTTATTACAGGATTATCAAAATTGTCAAGAGAGTTAATTATAGTATTGAGCAGGGAATAGTATTTATGCCGTCCAACTTGATAGGCTTCTAAAAGTGCCATCAACATTCTCTCTTCCGGCATTTCTCCCATCACCTCAAATGCAAATTCGTTGACCTTATCTCGGGAAACCGGATCTCCCAGCATTTCAACAAAAAAGTCAACCAATTCAGGAGCTTGTTTTTTAGATAATACATCCACCGCCCGGCTGCGAACGGCCACCGGCAAATTTTTATTTTTGGCAATTTCCATTAAAATAGGAATCACCCTATCATCCCCGATTTTACCCAATGTAGTAGTGAGCAATTTATTCATCTGAGCATTACTTCGTTTACTCACCTCATATAATTTAATGAGAAGAATGACTTCATCCTTTGTCCCAATTTCTCCAATCGCACTGAGAATATCTATTCGTATTTCATTCGTTTTTGCCTCAGTTGCGTTGAGAGCAGCAATTAGGGAATCAGTTGAACTTATGTCTTGAAAGCTGATAAGGATTTTTATTGCTTCCTTCATTAAATCGAGTTCAATAAGGCTGGCGCTGCGAACCGTGCCCTGAATATCGTGAATTACTTTGGGGTCCCTACTCTCGGAAAGTGCACGCATTGCCGCCAACCTAACTTCATAGGATTGGTTATTATCCTTATACATTTCAGTAAGTAATTGGAGCGCTTTCTCATCACCATTTTTAGATTTGAGGCGTTGTTTTTCTACATCTTCAAGCGCATATTGAGAAAACCTGGCGCATCCGGAAATAAGGATAACCCCGGTGATGAAAAATAGAAGTTTACGAATGCTGAGTTTAAAGAGGATTTTCATACTATTTAGGAGTAAAATTTCCCTCATTATTCAAAGGTGAAACAAGGGAAATCTAAACCTCATCCCATTTACCCTGCCACCAGCCATTATTATCTAAGCGTGTCACCGTAAAATGCCGTAGCCAGTCCCCCATGAAAATGAGGGAATTGCCATCTTCTTCAACGATTCCAGTTTGATGATAATGACCCAATAGAACGGTATTGAATCCCAGCTTCCATTGTGACCGGCCATATTCAATTAATTCAGTTCGGATAGCATCCGCTTTTAAATCATGATGATGATAATCACCACTGGCTTTAGAGACTTTTTTTGCAAGACCACAGCCCCAATCCGGGTGAAAATTCTTAAAGAGGAAAATACACAGGCGGCTGCGTATTATCTTTTTCATGAATCGGTAACCGTGGTCATTTTTTAAAAGGCCATCACCATGACAAACTTGAATTTTAGCATTATTTTGGTTAAAATCTAAATTTCCGGAGTAAACTTCCGCGCCAAATTTTTCCTTAAAATAACCGAAATCCCAATAATCGTGATTTCCTAAAACAAAGTGGATGGCAACTCCTGATTTATGTAGCTGGTGAAGTTGTTCCAATAGGTCAACATATCCAGATGGAATTACATAGCGATAATTGAACCAGAAATCAAAAAAATCTCCTCCAATTACAAGGGAGCCTCCCGCAGATTTTATTGTATCAAATACGTAATATAATTTTGCACGGCGGTCTTTTTCTGAATCATCCACATCCATTTTGAAATGGTTATCAGAAACAAAATATACAGGAAGCTTTAACACGGTATAAAATTAGATAGGTCAATCCCTGACTTCAAAAATAAAAGAATGGAAAAACATAGAAAATCACCTTTAGATTATTCCATAAAAAAAAATCACCTTTTGAGGGGAAACAATTGAACTATTTAAACATTTGAAGCATTTATAGAACATGATACAGAAAATAAAATATTTAATTTATATTCAATTTATATCAATGGCTTTAGGGCAATTTGGACAGAATATCGTCCAATATGATGATTTTACATGGCATTTCATTCAGTCCAAGCATTTTGATATTTATTATGCTGAGGATGGCAGGTCACATGCAGAGTTTACAGCAGATGAAGCAGAAGCGGCCTACCTGAAAATATCCGACCGGCTCAATTGGCGATTAAAAAGTAGAGTTTCTATTATTGTATATAATTCCCATAACGATTTTCAACAAACCAATGTTGTAGATAGCTATATGTTTGAAGGAATTGGCGGTGTAACTGAGTTGTATAAAAATAGGATTGTCATACCATTCGATGCCTCAAATCAGGAGTTTAAACATGTTATTCATCATGAATTGGTTCATGCATTTATTAATGATTCTGTATATGGTGGAAGCCTAAAGAATATGGTTGCCAGTTCTATAAAAGTTCACATTCCTATGTGGATGAATGAAGGGTTAGCAGAATATCTTTCCAGTGGTTGGGATACCAACTCAGAAATGTGGATTCGAGATTTAGCAATCAATGGAGGAGAATTCCCCCAGATACGTCAACTCACAGGCTATATGGCATATAGAGGCGGACAGTCAGTCTGGAATTTCATTACTGAAAAATGGGGGGAAGAGTCCATTGCAGAAATTTTCTATCAGTTAAAAAAATCAAATAAAATCGAAACCGGATTTAAAAGAGCGTTGGGTGTTGATTTAAAAAAACTTAATGAACAATGGCATCAATATTTAAAAGAACAATACTGGCCAGATGTGGCAAATCGAGAGAACATTCCTGATTTTGCCAGACAGTTGACCGATCATGAAGAATTGGAGAACACCTATAATATAGCACCAGCAATTTCACCAGATGGAAGCCGTATTGCGATTTTTTCCAACAAGTCCGGACCTATGGCAATATATCTTATTTCTGCTGAAGACGGAAAATTTATCAAAAAAATTATTCAGGGAGAACGAAATTCAGAATTCGAAGAATTACACATTCTAAAACCAGGTATTACCTGGTCTGAAGATAGTAAAAAAATTGCCTTTGCTGCAAAATCTGGGAAATCTGACGCACTTTTTATTGTGGATTTGAAGTCGGGAAAAAGGAAAAAGCATCGGCTGAATATGGAAGGTATCTTCAGGCCAGCATGGCGGCCGGGAACCAATGAAATTGCATTTATTGGAAATAATGGGATATCCAGTGACATTTACCTTTTTAACCTGGATTCTGAAAAACTCACAAACCTCACTAAAGATTGGTTTACCGATGACCAAATATCCTGGTTTCCTGATGGTAAGTCTATTTTGTTTATTTCTGACAGAGATAATGTTTTAGAAACGGGAATTACCAATAAACCGGAAAATCATCTGTTTCATCAAACCGATATTTATAAATTAAATATTGAATCGGGAATAGTGGAAAGAATTACAGATACTCCCTTTAATGAGATGTATCCCTGTATTTCAAATGATAGTAATTATCTTGCATTCATTTCTGATAAAAGTGGAATTAATAATATTTACCTTTTTTCAGATATTCAATCCCAGGATAAATATCAAAACCCCCAGGTGATTACAAATGTTCTCACAGGAATTACACAACTTTCCTGGAACGGGGATGATACTCAACTCATTTTCACCGGTTTTTTTAATAAAGGATATGATATTTATACATTTAATAATCCCATTCAAAAAATTGCGGAGAATATTCAAGTTGCTCCAGCAGCGTGGACATTAAAATTTGAAAAACTTGAATTGTTAAGAAATGAAGAAACAAGAAAAAGTAAGTCGTTTATCAGTGCGGATAAATATAAAAATTATATTTTTTCAGGCGTTGATGCTACAGAGGATGTTCTTACTTCTCCTGAAATTGTTGAATTGGATACCTCTGCAGTTTACGATAGCACCGGATTATTTCGAACCCACCTATACAAAACCCGGTTCACCTTAGATTTTGCACAAGCCTATTATGCTTTCGACACCCGCTATGGGGGGCAGGGTATGGCGTATTTTTTATTCAGTGATATTTTAGGCGATCATAAACTCCAGTTGGGAACTGAAATGGTGGTGGATCTACAGCGTTCAGATTATTTTCTTTTATATCGTCTTCTCCCCTATAAAATAGACTGGAATTTTGTATTTTACCATCTTGCATACCAATATAGCCAATTTACCTCGAATAGTTACCTGAGTAATGTTACCCTTTATCAGAATTTTGGAACCAGTATAAATGCAAGTAAACCTCTTTCTCGATTTAATAGGGTTAATGGCGGAATAGATTTGAACCATATTATCAAATCAACTATAAATACTATATATGACGATTTTAATCAACCCTATGATGAAAAAATTAACCATGTCAGTTCATTTACTACAGTCATTCCATCTATAAAATATACTTGGGATAATGCCCTGTGGTCTTACACATATCCCATTGAAGGATTCAGGTATTATTTGAAATATCGAACGAGTCCGGGAATTAATGAGAAATCGCTCTCTTTTCATTCAGCAACGATGGATGGACGAAAATATTTTCGTCTGTTTAATGGTGTCAGTCTTGCAGGCCGATTTTTTGCAGGTACCAATTGGGGAATTGATGCCCAGAAATTTCGATTGGGAGGAGTACCCTGGCTATTCTCATCCGATAAATACAGTGAAAGGTTTTACGGAGGTCAGGAAGAACCACCCGATGTAGAGGAGTTATACTTTTCAGAATATATCATGCCGCTGAGAGGTGTACAAATTTCAAATAAATTTGGTCAAAATGTATTTCTGGCAAATTTAGAATTACGGCTCCCCTTTTTAATCTATTATTTTCCGGCAATAAAATATTTGGGGCAGATTAACGGTGTATTATTTACTGACTTTGGGGTAACATGGGATTCTGATTATCCCGAATTTTGGGACAACTCAAATTGGCAGAATAATAGCAACACCGGTTGGCTTATGTCCTACGGTTTTGGCCCCCGGTTTATCTTTCTTGGTATGCCCTGGCAGCTCGATTATGCCTGGGAATATAATCCCCATAAAGGAACTATTTCAGATCGGAAATGGTACCTCACAATTGGTTTGGATTTCTAAAACCTTTTCCTGAATTAATTAGAAACTATTGAATATTACTTTTCCACTTGCAGGAGAAATATTTTCACTTTGCAGTGCAGTATTTTGGGCATTGGCTGTTATATTTTTTAAACAGGCTGGAGAAAAAATTCACCCCATAGTTATAAATTTATTTAAAAATGGACTTGGCGTTTTACTCTTCACAATAACGCTGCTCTTTTTAGGAGAGTCTATTTTTACACCAGAGGGGGTGGTTCTAACGAATGAAGATTTTTTTCGGTTGATTGTGAGCGGTATTATCGGAATAGGAATCGCTGATATAATATTTCTTCATTCGTTAAATATTATTGGGGCAGGAATATCTGCTTTAGTGGATACAGTTTACAGTCCATTTGTAATCTTCTTTGCATATATTTTCCTGGGAGAACATTTATCTCCCTTACAATTTTTAGGTGCGGGGTGCATTATTGGCGCAATTATTTTTGCATCCTTGAAACTACAAAATATCCCCACCACCAGAAAACGTTTAGAATATGGTATTATTTTGTGTATTCTTGCCATTGCAATGATGGCATTTGCCATTGTGTTGGTTAAACCGGTATTAAGTAAATTTCAAGGAGATATTCCCAAACTAATGTGGATTGCAGGTTTTCGTTTAGTGCCAGGAAGCATAGTTCCCTTAATCATCTTTCTCTTGCTTAATAAAAAACAGAAGTTACTAAAACCGTTAAAAGATAGAAAAATATGGTTTCCCTTAATAGGGGGCTCTGTTTTTGCAACCTACTTAGGGATATTTTTTTGGATTATAGGGATGAGTCTCACAACAGCATCTACTGCCAGCATTCTCAATCAAACAGCGACAATTTTCATCTTAATTTTTGCAAGAATATTCCTAAAAGAACCCCTTACAAAGCGAAGGGTATTGGCAATTTTAATTGCAGTGGCAGGAGCCTATCTGGTTTTTATCGGGTAAGTATTATTTCTTTACCCAATGGGAGTAAATGGCGTCATTACCCAATTTTACTTCGCTGATTTTCTCAAATTCTTCCTTAATTTTCAGCAAGGTTACAGGAAAGTAAGTATCGATCCCCTCGGTGCTTTTATCAACGAAGGTTATATGAAGCTCATCAGCCTTGTGAATGAAATTACGATAAACTTTTGAACCTCCAATAACAAAAAGAGTGGACGTTCCCTGAGCATCTAAATTTTCAACACATTCTTCAACAGAAGAATAAGACTCAACTTCCTGCATATTTTTACTGCTTAAAACAATATTATTTCTTTTTGGTAAGGGTTTGATGGGGAGAGATTCCCATGTATGCCTTCCCATTAAAACTGTAGAGTTTAAAGTGAGCTTTTTAAAATTTTTAAGGTCTTCAGAAATATGCCATGGAAGTTTCCCATCCTTACCTATTCCACCATTTTTATCCTGTGCCCAAATAAGATGAATTTTCATAATTATACAGCGACAGGGAATTTAATAACTGGGTGATATTCGTAATTTTTTAGAGAAAAATCCTCAAATTTCAAATCCCAAAAGGGTTTATTTACGATTTCAAGAGACGGCAGTGGGAATGGTTTTCGGCCAAGTTGTTCTTCCAAGCCTACAACATGATCCACATAAATATGGGCATCATTGATATAGTGGGAAAATTCTCCCAGCTCCAGTCCAGTTTCATTAGCAATCATTTGAGTGAGAGCAGCGTAACAAGCAAGATTAAATGGAATACCCAGGGCGATATCTCCGCTCCGCTGAGTAAGATGACAATTCAGCTTACCATTTATGACATTGAAGATAAAAAATGCATGGCAGCTTGGAAGGGCAATTTCATCCAACACAGCAGGATTCCAGGCACTAACCACCATCCTTCGGGAGTTGGGGTTTGTTTTGATGAGTTCAATAACGTTTTGTATTTGGTTTATATGGTGGTGATGGATCTCCCCATTTCCTGGTTGTTTTTCATAGGCGTCCCAATTCACCCACTGATATCCGTACATTTTACCCACTTCCCAGTTTTTTTCTTCGGATGTCCAGGCATCCCAGATTTTGGTATGCTGTCTTAAATTCCGAATATGTGTTTCTCCGGATAAATACCAGAGCAATTCTCGGATTACCGAATTGAAATACACCTTTTTTGTGGTGATGAGTGGAAATCCATTTTGCAGATTTACCTTATAATGATACCCGAAAACCATAAGGGTATCAGTCCCGGTACGGTTGGTTTTTATTGTACCGTTTTTTAGTACATGCGAAACAAGGTCAAGGTACTCTTTCATAAATTAGGTTATGTGATATAGTGTGAAATTATTATTTAATTGATCGGTGAAATATAAAAATAATATTCCATTTATTAATTGCTGATTCTGTATAAAAAAAAGACTTAATTTTATCTTATTAATTTGTAGGCAATTAGCTTGAAAAAATAAAATAATGTTACATTTTGTAATATTTCATTTTGCCAATGACCACTATGTAGGGTATATTTTTTATAAGAGATAGGTATATGTTGTGTTAAATTGTATTTCTTATCCGACGAGAAACAAAACACAAAATAAGAAAATTCCAGCCTCCAATCTGGATTGTATAGCATCTTATTATTATACTGGTTTTACCTGATAATCTCTGCCTCTAAGGAGATAACCCAAATAGGGATATGAGGGATATATTGAACTCATTTCCAATAAAATAGCAATAAAAAACAACTTATTTGTTAGGGAAAGTTTATGTCAAATAGGCATTTTGAAGATATGTTTAAACATCGGGGTAAAACGGTGAATATCATCGGAAAAACCAGAGTAAAAACATATAGAGACCTTTATAGACAATTAACGGAATTACAAGAAAAAAATGAAATTCCGGTGCACGATAATTATCTGGGTGATAATGAATTAGCGCAAAATCTGTATAAGAAAAAATATTTTATTAAAGATTTAAATTCTGATTTAATTGAAAATACTCCTGAAGATGTTTTTAAAAGGTTGAGTTCATTTCTTGCCACTGTGGAAGGCACCAAAGCAAAACAGAAAAAATGGGCAACCAAATTTTATGAAGAATTATTTGAAGGCCGATTCATTCCCGGTGGGCGGGTATTGGCAGGAGCAGGTGATCTTTACCGTCTTAAAACCTTAGCCAATTGTTTTGTAACAAAAATTCAAAGAGATGAAATAGATTCCATATATAAGGCTGCCTTCGAATGTGCCAGAACATATTCTTATGGTGGCGGTATTGGAGTAGATATATCATCTCTCAGACCAAAAGATTCAATTGTACATAATGCAGCAGACAGCTCAACAGGAGCTGTTTCATTCATGGAGCTTTACTCTCTTACCACGGGCTTAATTGGGCAGAGTGGCCGGAGAGGAGCTTTAATGCTTACCATTGATGTAAAACATCCCGATATTGAGCATTTTCTAAAAGTTAAAAAGGTCCCCAATTGGGTTACCAATCAAATCGTAGATCAATGTAATTGGTCTGGTCATTTTGATAAACATGAGTTGGAAACCATTAAAAAACAGGTTATGGAAAACACCCAGGTACGTTTTGCCAATATTTCTGTAAAAGCAAGTGATGAATTCATGCAGGCGGTAGATGAACAGCGAGAATATCTTCAAGGTGAATATCTGGTTTATCAGAAAAAGAAAAACAACATTCTCAATAATGCACCGCAGGATATTGACAATATTCATTATTCAATTAATATTCCTTCAAAGGATATAAGCAATTATGCATTGATGGACAGCTTTTCCACATTTGCCCGAATGAAAAATTGGCTGGAACAGAAGTATAATGTCAGCATTACGAAATCAAAATTTAGCAATAAATTGAATAGGGATGTATATGGAGATATTTCTATTGAATTAAATAATGAAGAGTATGATTTAGCGATACGCCAGGCAGGTGATTTCATGTTGTATTTCAGCAGCGAACAAACAGGAGAAATCCGGAGAATGGTTAAAGCCCGGGATATTTGGGACCAGTTCATTGAAGGGAATTATAAAACAGCTGAACCAGGCTTGATTTTCTGGAGTACTATGAGTAAATATTCTCCTTCAAATTATGTAGGGAAACCAATTATCTGTACAAACCCATGTGCTGAAGTTCCTCTCGAAGATGGTGGCGCTTGCAATTTAGGCTCATTAAATTTATCCTGTTTTATTGAAAATGGCTATGAAGCCAATGCAAAAATAAACTGGGATCAATTGGCAGAATCAACGGCGATCCTTATTCGATTTCTTGATAATGTTGTCACTTGGAATGAAGATTTAAATGCCCTTGAAAAGCAGAAAGTGGCAGCACGGGAAACGCGTCGCCTCGGTTTAGGTATAATGGGAATTGCAGATATGCTGAACCAATTGGGATTGGGCTATGATAGCGATGAAGGAATTGCCATCATAACACAAGCTATGGAATTCATAACCAATGCAGCCTTTCAGGCATCAGCATCTCTTGCAGCGGAAAAAGGAGCATCTCCCATTTATTCAGAAGAAGAATATATGAAGTGTCCATTTATTAAGGCCGCACTCAGTAAGGAGACACAATCTCTTATCCGTGAGAAGGGTATTCGAAATATTGCCATCATGTCAATTGCACCTACTGGATCTATATCCAATATCATTAAAGGAATTCAAGTAGGAGGAAAAAATTACATCGGGGTTTCAGGAGGAGTGGAACCAATTTTTGCTCTCTATTATACACGAAGAACAGAATCATTCAAAAAGAATGAATTTTATAAGGTTTTTCATTCCTCAGTACAGGCATATATAGATAAAATGGATTTGAGAAAAGAGCTGGAGGATGCCAATAATATAGAAGATATCCTGCCGGATTATTTTCTACGGACTGCACACCATATAAAACCAGAAAAGCGTGTGGAAATTCAGGGATTAATTCAACGCTATATTGATCACAGCATATCATCAACTATTAATCTTCCTGAAGATGTGCAGCCAGAAGTCATATCAGATATATATCTTAATGCTTGGAAAAAAGATTTGAAAGGATTAACAATATATAGAGATGGAAGCCGGTTTCCAATTCTAAGTACAGATAGAAAACTTACAGAATTTCAAAAAGTAAAAGAAAATAAATACAAAATTTCAATAGATGGAGATCAGATTATTACTGCAAATGGAGAAGAAATAATTAAACTACCAGATGGATCCCTTACTACAGTTTATCATTATATGAAAAATAGTAATGTTGCAATAGAGGAAGTCTTAACAAACACAGAATTTGAGGAAATAGCAACATGATTAAAATTGGAGCCAATGTCAAGATTGAAAAAATCTCCCAAAAGAAAAAAACTATTAGTGACAATAAAGTAGGGATAAGACCAAACCAAAATATGCAAGGCACCTATAGACCTGAGGTGGTAGATGCAAAGGTGTATAAATTAAAGTCTGCATTTGTGAAAAATTCCGTTTTTATAACGCTAAGCTATGTCAATGATTTTGATGTGATACGTCCAATTGAGATTTTTATTAATTCAAAAGACTTAACTCGGGCACCCGAATATGTTGTACTGACCCGATTGGTATCCGCAATATTCAGAAGATCCAATGACCCCATGTTTATTCTGGAAGAATTGCAGGGAATATTTGATCCCAATGGTGGAATTTATAAAGATGGGAAATATTATCATTCTTTCTATGCAGAAATTGCAGATGTAATTGAGCGTTTTTTCTTTGAAGTTGGTGTTATTGAGCGCCCAAAGGCCAACCCAGTTGAAGATAATGGTACAGCACCAAAAGTTATACAAGCGAAGGAAGAAGGAAATTCAGGCAATATAGGGTTCAGAATTTGTAAGGAATGTAATAATAGAACATTGAAAACAGAAAATGGGTGTGATATTTGCATGGATCCGGATTGCGGATATAGTAAATGCGATAAATAAACTAAAAGTACCTGGTAGACATCTTTTTCCTCCTCCTCCTAGTTGTTTACCAGTAAAGCAAAAAGCTCGGCTCCTTCCGGGCTTTTTGTTATTTAAGAAACAAAAAAACCTTCAGAACCTATATTGCGAAAAGTAGGTATCCTGAAGGTTTTATGTAGCTATTAGCTAAAAACTAATAGCAAAGGTTTTAACTAATATTATTTCATTCATCACCTCTGGCTTGCAAATCGTATTGAATGAAGTGAAAGTAGATTGGTAGCCCGTAGGAGAATCGAACTCCTGTTACAGAGATGAAAACCCTGGGTCCTAACCACTAGACGAACGGGCCAATCAAGACTATAAATTTAGAGGGATTTAATAAATCTCACCAATAATTAATTATGATGTGTTTTAGGAATTATTCTTGTATCCAATAATCTGGGCTGGTTGTTGATCTGTTATCTATCTAAAATAATATTAATTGTAGCTATAATATCCTGAATGTTAAGAATATCATCCTCATTTATATCACCAGCAGAAAATTGGGAATCGTCAGGGTCATCAATTCCGAGGACAAAATTAACCAGCAATATAACATCCTGAATATTGACGGTTTCATCAAAATTTATATCACCAGTAATATTAACAGAATCATCTATAATAAAATCCCAAATACCACGTCCATACGTTCCAAAACGTGCCGTATTAAGTTCAGGGATATATTCTACTGACCAGTAAGTCTGATCTGGGGCAGATATGCCAGACAGGTCTGTCCAAGCTCCTTCTTCAGAAATATATACATACGGACCGATCTCTGTAGCAGCAAAAAAATACTCATCATCAGGCGTACCCGCCAGTTCTAACACCAGTGTACTTGGAAGGCCCTCATTAAAAGGAACAAAACTTTCCCCATGATTATAACTAATATAGACTGGCGGATTTGAATATCCAGAACCAGCAATTATGACTTTACCAGATGTGCTTTGAGATGCCCAAATGGTAGATCCATAAAAATAATGAGCATCCGGTCCATCAAAAGCAGTAGACATTTGCCAGCTGCTTCCATCATCACTGCTGTGATAGAAACTGCCGTAATAGGTTAAGACATAGCGATGATTTGGCTCACTTGGAGAAAATCCCATAGCCGAGATAGTACTGTTAAAGCTGTATGGTTCTTCTTCATAGCTAATAGCCGAATTATCAATAGTTAAATGAAAGAGATGATTACCACCTGATAAACCTCCACCTGCCAAGTAGGCCTGATTGGGGTAATATGGATCTTCAATAATAGGTGCAAGCCAAAGATGTCCAGATCCTGGAAAGTTAAGTGATATATGACCACTAGTTAATGGATCAGGGAAATAGGTGGTAATTCCCGGATAATTACACCAGATACTTGCGCCTTCATCACCTGATGATAAGTGACCGTAGTCACCACTGATGGATTGGACAAAATCAAACACATCTTCGCCCGGAGAAATACTGCGTTGAAAGCCCTGATCTTGAGATCCAGCATATACATTATATGGGAAAGTCCTCTTAGTATAGGTGGAATAATATTGGCTCACACCCAGCCCATTCATGGATACATTCTGGACCGTTTCAAGTGCATCATCCGAATAGTATAAACCTCCATCTGTAGAAATCAGGGCTACTTCGTTAAACTCTGGATCCAGGAAAAAACGAACTTCGGGTATATCTGCATGGAGCATGGTGGCTTCATTTCCATAATAATCCCACCAGTTATTTACTAAAGTCCAAGAACTGCCGCCACTAGTGCTTTTAAAAACTTCCATGCCGCCCCAGAAAATAAGATCGCGGTTAATATTGCTGCTGTTAAAACTATTTTGCAAATTAAAATACCATTGAGGTCTTTCACCACGGTCTATCCATGAATTACCTCCATTCATTGATTGATAAATCCGGCCTCCAACATGGGCATAGAAAAAAGGATAATTAGAACCCATGCCTCCAGTCAAAATATTTTCACTACTTCCAGAAACGGGGATATTCGAAACAAACTCTAATTGGTCAGAAGTATTTATATGGTAAAATTCATCATTATGAAGTAGATAAATAAATCCGTCAAAATACCGGGATGTCCATATATCATAATGATCAGAACTCTGGTTAGAAGACATCCCTGCATTGGTATCCAGGGTCAGAATTTTAGTAAAATTTCTCCCGTGATCAGTCGATTTATATATGGTTCCTACTGCATTCCAGTTGCCTGTTCCTTCAGTGGCTAAGAGATATATTGTTTTATCTTCAGTTATTATTACCCGCTTTAAATAGTTTCCTCCCCATCCTGATAGAAAATCAACTCCATTACTGAGCTGTAGTGTAACTCCTTCATCATCTGTATAATAAAGATTATCACCATTGGCAATTAAGAGCCTTCTTGTATTATCAAATTCAATGAGCCTCAGAAAATGGATTCCCTTAATCTGCAGATAATCAGTAAGGGAAGTCCAGTCACCACCAGTTAGACTTCCACGCCAAATATTTCCACCATCTGATGCACAGTATATAAGGTTATTATTCCAGTCTATATCTGCTGTAAGAATTCTTCCTGCTAGATTATTACTACCCCGTTCCTGCCAATAACCGCTGAGTTCTCGACTGATGTTTTCAAGTCGTTTATTTTGAGCATTCCAATTACCAGAAGTAATTAAGGATTGACGCAAATCTTGGATTTTATTTGTGCGGTTCTTTCGGGACTCCTCATCCATCTTTTCCCAATCCACATCGGGATGAGCACGGTGCATATTTTTCATATAATCCTTACGTTGATTTTTAAAATCTTTCCGCTTTGATTTTTTGATATCAAATTCAGTTGGTACAGGTTGCCCGCCCTTTATTCGGGGCTTGGTTTCAGAAAACCATATTCCCAGCATGAATACCCCTGTAATTATGACAAATGATATATATTTTTTCATAGTTATAAATTTAGGCAGAAGGAAGCATTGCCTGAAAGCGGGGTAATATGTTGTTACAATTACCCTTTTAACGAGGGCTATTTTTTAATTGCGGGGTATAATTATTGAGGATTTATTTTATATTTTTAAAACCATTACTCCTCAATTCTCACCAGCATATTATTTTCAAAATAGAGACGGAATGTGGTTGAATCAGCTGGATATGTCCACATTTCAAATTGACGCCGGGGTTCATTCATTGTATCAATATGTTTAGGAAGTCCCTTAATTTTTTTCACCTCTTCATAGGTCATTCCTAACTGCAGAATTTGTGAATAATCAGGAATTGTTTCCTTTTTCCTTTGAATAATATAATCCCGGGCATATTGATTTTCATCTTTTGACTTTTGATTTTCCAATTGAGTCTCAAGTTTTATTATGTAGCTGTCCAATTCATTTTCCATTTCAGGGTTTAAGACAATAATGGATTTAAGGGAATTAATAACTAAGTAAAGTTCATCATCTTTCGCTGCAAAGTAGGCATCTTTCATAATGGAATCGGAAATTTGTTTTAATTTTGGTATCACCAGAGATTCAATCCCAGGATATAATTGAATCGCATCCAAATAATTTTGTATTGCTCCTGAATAATTTCCAATATCAGTATTTAATCTGCCTTTGTCAAGATATAAACCTGCCAGGGTTTCATTCACCTGTGTGAGTTCTGGGTATATATTCTGGGCAATCAAAATCAGTTTTTCTGCTTCAGCGATTGACATTTGACTTTTATAATTTTTTACACTGTCCAGCAGTTCAGCAGCAATATTTCTCCGATGTTCTTGAATTTCGATTTTAAGGTCATCTTCAGCCTCCTTCTCAGCTACATTAAACCATTCAAGTGCATCAGTAAATTCCGATTTTAAAAGATCTTCAACACCATAATTCACCTGTTGGTAAGGGATTTGAGATTGACAGTATTCCAGCATTGCCAGGGCTTTGCCCCTTTTTCCATGTCTTCTCTCCTTGGCAAGAAAATATTCAAAACTTTCTGCAGCAGAAATAAAATCATTATTAATCATATAGGAATATGCAATATCTCCATCTGTATGTTTACCACCAAACTGGATGCCGGTGGTAAGAAATATTCCGGAAGCCCGCAGGTCAACGCCATATATGGGTGATAATCCTTCCAGGGCATTTACAGAAGTCATATATAATCGACTCCATTTTGCTTCAATTCCAATTGTATAGTTGAAATTACCCCCGGCTTGATTGAAAATATATTTGGTTCCAATCCCGAAGCTTTCACTCAAGCCCAGACCCGTCAAATCTTTGTCACCACCTTCAGATTCATATAGGGAGATTGAGTTAACCCCAAAAGAATGGTAGATATAGGTTGCACGATTTCGTGATAATTGCCAGCTCAGGCTTGTATTTATATTTAGCCCAAGAGAGCGGGGGTGAAAATAATAATCTCCCCTGGTAGAAGTCTTAATCCATTCTTTTCCCGTTTCAGATGGCAGGGATGGATTGGATGAGAAATTGGTATATTGAAATCCCAACCCTATCTGTAGATCAAAATAATTTTGATGAATGATAAAATGAGGAAGGTTTGTACGGAGAATATCCACTTCTATATACAGGCCCTGTCGATTTGTTAGCGCATCCAGAATATTAAACTGATATTGAGTTGAATCCAGCAAAACCGGTAAATCTGTTATTGTAAGTGGTGTTTTATTAAAGAGTGAACCTGACCAATACTTCTTACCACCGTAATTTAAGTAACCGGCTTTTACTTCAAAGGGAGTAAAAACTATAGGCTCTCGAAATGTCATTCTGTGGGAAATAGATTTCCAGGCAATTGAAGTAGATGATTTATTCCATGTACTCTCCTGACAGAAAACAACGGATAAAAGTCCTATAAAAACATGCTGGATTATGACCTTCACAGGCGGTGAATTTAGGGTGAAATATGAAATTGAACCAAGTACGTGGTTTTTATAATTACATTTTGTTACAGAAAATATTTATTTAAAAAGTGTAATTACCGGTAACTTTGGGCTAGTTTTTTATCAAAACAACGGAGTAAAAGTGTATACAAATCAAATCAAATTTTTTCTGTCATGCTGTTTATTGAGCCTGAGCCTGGGTCAGGTTGATTATAATGAACAAATTCAATCTATTTTCAATGAACATTGTATAGGTTGCCATGGCGCATCAGGTGGTCTCAGTTTAACCTCATACAATAATGTCATGAATGGTGGCAACAGCGGAGATGTAGTCATACCCTATGACCATGGAAACAGCCTATTATGGCAATATGTAAATTCAGGTGCAATGCCCGAAGGGAACAATCCAAATCTAAATTCTGAGGATATCGATTTGATCGCAGCCTGGATCGATGAAGGTGCTGAACTTGGGGGCTGTACAGATCCGGAAGCTTATAATTGTGCTGATGATGATGATTGGTCCAATTATATAGTTGACATTGGCGGCATCATGTATGATAACAGCTGTAATTGGGATTGGAATACCAGCACCTGGGAAGCAGAATATGTAGGGGGCTGTGAATCTGGACCCTGTGAGGGCTATTATAATGCAGCTGCAACAACTGATGATGGATCATGCAGGTATTATCAGGAACCTCATGAGGATGAGGTAGAATTTGAAGTGGCAGGAAATGGTATTTATTTAGATTGGTCAGCTTTTAACCTTCCTGATAATGCAATATTGGAGTCCTATCATATACAGCGTTGTATTGTTATTAATTGTACCTGGTTAGCAGGGTATTCACCCGGTGACTCAAATACAGAAACCAATACTTTTAATGAATTTGATTGGGAACCATGTGTGGAAATTAAGTATGCCCTTGCTGTTAAATATTCAAACAACCCCTACTGGGGTTGGGCAATTGGTGCATCTTATATTACACCCCCTAACCTGGGCGACCTCAACGGTGATGGCGGTTGGAATGTGCTTGATATTGTAACCCTTGCCAACTGTGTACTGGCAGGTGACTGTTTAGAACTGGAATATGGCTGTGCCGGTGACCTTAATGGTGATGGTGGTTGGAATGTGCTGGATATCGTCACCCTGGCTAACTGTGTACTAGCTGAAGATTGCGGCGGCAGGGTAGATGATGCCAGCGATGCATCACTCATTAAGAAGGATAATAAGCTATCCTTTGAAGCTGATGGATTTATTGGCGGTGTTCAATTAACACTCAGCCATGGTTCTGACTTCACTATTGAAATGACAGACAGAGCTCTGTTTGCAGATTATCTCACTACAGGTAATGAAACACGCCTACTTGTTATCTCACCTGAAACAGAAGAGCTGTTCAGCTTTACGGGTGATTTTGAGATAACAGAGATAATAGTTGCAAACAGTCAGTATGAAGTATCTGTTGACTTGCCATTAGCTGCCAGCTTTAATCTGTCTGATGCCTATCCAAATCCATTCAACCCAGTTACCACAATGACACTCACAATGCCGTTGGCTGGTGAGATAACGGTTGAAGTATATAATCTTTTGGGTCAGGTAGTAGCTACCCTGGCAAGTGGTTATATGGAAGCCAGTACGTATACGCTTACCTGGGATGCATCTGAAGCTTCCAGTGGTGTATATTTTGTGCAGGCTGATGCAGAAGGTTTTGTAACTACCCAAAAGCTGATGCTGGTAAAATAAAGAATTCTAATAGTCACAAAAAAAGGGAGATAAATTTTATCTCCCTTTTTTATTACTTGGAATTAATAATTAAGAATCCAATTCATCTAACACAATTTGAGATAAATTGAAATAGTCCTTACAGGAAAACTGAAAGGTTGAATGCTGATAATCACCGTGATCATTTATGGTATAATTTTTTTCATACTCATCCTGATTAGAAATAATTTGTTTCAAAGCATAAATAAAATGATCCACATCATCTTTGGTATTATATAATCCAAAACTTACCCGAACCATACCCATCCAGGGTTCGGTATGCCAATCGGTAATCTGTTTTGCACGGGCCTCATTAATTTGAATATGGTGCGTTAATTCCAACATTTTTTCAACATAGGGATGAGCACAGAAACACTCATTTCTAACGGCAATATTAAAGTAGTCATTTAAAATTGCAGCCACCAGTCCATGATTCAAATTTTTCATATTAAAAGAGATAGTACCAGCCCGGGGGCAGGTTTTCATGCAGGTTTCACCATATATCACCACTTCAGGTATTTTCAGCATTTCTTCCAGGCAATAATGGGTTAACCGGGTGTCCTCTTCCAGCACATTTTCCATTCCAATTTGATCTAAAACATGGATAGCAGCTCCCAGGGTGATTGCACCAAGAATATTTTGTGTGCCGGCCTCTTCCCTGTCAGGGAATTTATTGGTTACATAATAGCGTTCAGGAAATACCCTGTCAACCATTCCCCCACCCACTTCTTCAGGTTCAATTTTTTCCATGAGGTCTTTCCGGACGATTACCACTCCCGGTGATCCAGGGGCGTAGGTTTTATGACCTGAGAAAATAAGAGCATCTACATCCATAGCAGGGTCAGAATGACCACTCATAAAAATGGGCACATGAGCCGCCATTTGGGCTGCATCCACAACCACATAAGCTCCATAATGATGGGCTAACTTTGCCACCTCGTTTATGGGGTTGATTATTCCGGTTACATTGCTGATTCCCGTAACCGAAACATAATTTACGCGTCCCTCATATTCTGCCAAATAATGGTCTAACAGGTCCATATCCACACAGCCCATCTTCGACTCATGGGTATCAACAGGGATATGAATCACATGGCCGCCATGTTTCCGGTGGGGAAGGTCATTGGAATGATGTTCCATAATGGATACCAGCACCACATCCTTTTTGGGTTGGAGATGATTGAAAACACGTGCGATTCTGTTCATACCGGAAGTGGTACCGCTGCCGGTGAAAAAGCAGGTGTAATATTCAGGATCTGCCTGGACAAATTGCAATATTTTTTCATGTACCCAGGTATAGGTTTTGGTGGCAATTTTTGCACTGAAGTGCATGAGCGAATGAGTATTGGAGTAATGTTGAAGAAATTTTTCACCCGTTCGATGTGCAATTCCCATCATCAGAGTGGATGCCGTAGAATCCAGGTAAATCCGCCGGGTTATCTCTCCAGTTGCAATTTGATAATTTGTTTCTAATCCCAGAAAATCATTCTGGACTTTTTCTAACAAATTCGTTGTTTCTGTTTCTTTTAATTCGGGTATTAGTATATCAGTTTCCATGGGTGAAGTTTATGGAATATATGTTATTTCTTCTCAATAAAGATTAATCGTTATTTATATGATCAGTAATTATAGCATCCAGCCGTTTCTTTAAAAGATTGGTCATTGTAAATTTAGATTTCCACCCCTCCCAATAGCAGGAGAGCAATCCAATACCTGTGGATGAAATAAAGGCTTCTTCCATTTCATTAATGGAATCAAATGGAATAGAATCTTCAACTACTGATAATCCAATTTGTGGTGCGAGGTCCATAATTGTATCCCGCATTACCCCTGGCAGTACACCCAAATCAAGGCCTGGAGTAATTAATGTTTTTCCTTTAATAAAGAATATATTTCTAATGGCGCATTCTGTTATAATTTTGTCTCGATTATAAAATACAGGTTCAAAAGCACCTGCTTTTTCAGCATCTTTTTTTGCCAGCATATTGCCTATATAATTCAGTGATTTAATAGCCGGATGAAATCGTATTAAAGGGTACTTCTCCTCAGAATAAAACAATACCTTTACAGGCTCCCTTGGTTTTTTTGTAAAGGGTCGGATAGTAATATAGAAATTTGGGGTTCCGGAATAATTCCAGGGGGTTCCTGTTATTTCTCCCCTGGTGACCATTAACCTCAGTAAGCCTGAGGTGAAATGATTTTGCTTAATCATTTCCTCTAAAATGGATATTATTTCAGTATTTGATTTGTGAAACTCAATCTGGATAATGTTTAAACCAGAGTGGAGCCGTTTCAGGTGTTTTTCCGGTTTGAAAAGCCTGCCGTTTTGAAAGCGGATTGTTTCAAATAAACCATCACCGCGTTGGAATCCTCCATCACTGAAAGAAACCTTCGAATTAGAGGCAGACAGCCACTCACCATTAATATAATTGATAATTTCTTTCATTAATGATTTGAAATCAGGTTCTCGTTTTTATAATTAAGCGATTGCGGTTGAAATTCATGGCAGAAAGGTTTGAGAATTGCCCCTTTTTGCTGTGCTTCCTGCCATTCTTCCAGAGAATTGGAGTCCCAAACTATTCCACCACCAACGGGATAGATTCCCATATTATTCTGGATGGTCATAGTTCGGATGGCGATGTTGAAATCCATATCTCCATTGGGTTGAATAAAGCCCAAGCTGCCGGTATAGACACCGCGCTGATAACCCTCCAGTGAATCAATAATTTCCATGGATTTTTCCTTAGGAGCTCCGGTAATAGACCCGCCTGGGAATAGGGCTTTAAAAATATCAATTTCTTTCACTGATTTATGCAATCTACCATATACCCTTGAAACCATATGATGCACCGTTTCAAAGGACTGAATGTCATATAAGCTATCCACATTTACAGAGCCAAATTCACAGACCTTGCCAATATCATTTCGGATAAGATCTACAATCATCAGGTGTTCAGCTCTATCCTTTTCACTTTGAAAAAGTTCTTCAGCAAGACGCTCATCAATGACTATATCATTTGATCGGGGGCGGGTACCCTTCATTGGGAAAGATTCAATGGTGTCATCTGAAGTATGGAAAAACCGCTCAGGGCTGAAACTCAATATCTGAAAATCCTCCAGGTTAAGATACATCCCATAATGAGGGTGTACACTTTCCCGCATTGAACAATAAATTTCGAAAGGATCGCCACTCAACCCATATTGCTTGGGCTGTGTATAATTAACCTGATAACTGTCACCGTTTCTGAGCGACGTTTTTATAGTGCTGATTGCATTTTGATATTCGTGCGGGGATGGAATATCTTTTTTAAGCTGTAAGAAAGAAGATGCAGCTGGTTCAGTTTCAGTTAAACTGTAAGGAATGACCTGTTTGGGTTTACCAAACCATAAAAGAGGTTGCTGAGAAACTGGTTTTTTAAAGGGAATATGGGGAAATAAATAATTTTTAAAATCGTAAGATATAAACCCCACTGCTGAAAGGATATCGGAATCTGCTTTCCATTTATCAAGCGTTTTTTGCCATAATTCTAAAGGTGGTAAATCAGAATACTCGCCATTTATTTGGGCATTACCCTTGTTATTTATTGAAAAGCTCTCTTCAAATCCCCAAATGGCAAACCGTTGGGAAGAAGCATCCCAATGATCAATAAGGGCATCAGGGTTCCCGAATTTTTCTATTAAATGATGCAGATCAGTCATGTTTTTTTTCAAGCGGCGATTTATGTACCATGCCAAAGCTAGTAAAGTTAAAAATACGAGGGGATGGAATAGCATAAGAAAACACACGATTTTCTTTTAAAAATTGTGAAAGCCCAATTTCCTTTATGAGAGCAAGTGGGACTTTTTTTCTATTTCCATTAATTGATCTTAAAATTGATGGAAGTTTTGGAGGGGTCCACCCCAAGGTTTTACCAAATAAATTCAACAACTGCAGGACCACATCTTCATCCCAATCCGGGTTAAATTGAAATTGTTTACTACTAATGTTAAGATGTTTACTTCTCAATTTACTCTTTCCGGAAACCGCCTGCATTGATTGAAAAAGGGGGTACAAATATTCATCAATCTGTTTTTCGAAGGCTTTTGTGTTTACTCCTTGAAATAACCAATTCCAGTTGTAATCGGGTAATAACTTTTGCCATTTTTTAGAATTTTCCGGGTACCATTGATACTTCAGCCAGGCAGCATCACTATTGAGCACCAATAGACGATCCAACATCTCATGCTTAGTTTCTATATTATGCAGCCAAAGTAAATAAATCAGAGTTGAAAATGGAAATTTCCTTTGAAAATCCCCCGCTGTTATCTCCGCCAGGATATTTGGGTTGCAGGAGGATTGGAATCCCGGCTGAATTTCACCGGAAATGGAAACTATATGTCCACCAATGGCTTTGCCCTGTTTGGGCAGGATGTTTAAATCCACCCAAATCAAATTCTGTTTTTCCTGAATTCCTTTTTCAGTAATCCAAATGGTATTGAGATCATAATACCCTTCCAGCTGCCAATTGAGATGGTGATGCAGAAAAGATGCACAGATTAATCCGTCATAATCTGCTGAAATAATCATGGAGAGATTCTTTTTCCTGAGCCAGGGGAATTGTGAAAACAATTCATTCTGCTGAAAAACCATAGGGAAAGATTAAGAGAATCCTGTTAAATTATTAGAAGTATTTTCACCAAATTAATTAATAACCCAAAAGGAGTACCATGAAAAAAATCATTCAATCGTTTTTACCCATTTTCATATTAAGCTCTCAGGTTTTTGCTATTGCAGGTTTTGGACTACAGGTGGGACAAAATATGTTTAGTGTGAAAGAAAGTTCCCCCACAATAAATGTTCAATATGTAATATTAAAAAATGGAGCTTTTGAAAATCCTATTAGTGTTGGAGGTTATCTTTATTTGGATATAATTCCTGTTGTTGATTTAGAAGTAGATTTTAACTTTCAAGGGAGTAAATATGATATTAATTTTGAAAATGATTTAGGTAAAATGCCAACTTTGCCGTTTGCTTGGGCTAGTGCAGATATTTTTTACACCGTAAGGAAAGAAATTATTGGTATTGGAATACCTTTTTTAGCAAAGGCAAAATTATTTGCTGGCGGAGGTTATAATACACATATGTCAACTCCTCTTGCAAATGAAACAATGTTAACTAATTTATGTGGAGATTCAGGCATTGCAAATTGTGATGTTACAAGTTTAGATAAAACTTTAGAGACATATATGACTAACAAAGATAATTATATTACATCTTCCGGCTTTCATCTGCAAGGTGGTCTTCAGTTTAAAATTCTCATGATAGATTCCTTTTTATTTTATAGACATGTTATTGTAGATGATTTAATTCCTGGTGCTAAAGGATTTAGCAGTCTCAATCTGAGATTAGGAATGGGTTTCTAATAATTCTTTCGGAATATAAAAAACAGCGGATTTGTTAGAATTATCTATCTTTACTTGATACATCAGGTTACTTATTTATATTATGTTCTCTTCTTTATTAGTCTGTAAATTTTAATCAATACAATGTTAAATAAATGGATCATATTATTTTTACTTGGGAGCCTTCCATTTGGACAGGATGTCATCGGTGATGGACTGTATGAGGATGAACTGATTGATTTTCTCCAAGAAAATTACAAAACAAGTACCACTCTAGGCTATACGATGGCTAGAGATACTATGTATCTACGAATTGACCGTATAGATGGGCAAGTAAAAGGTATATACACTAATTATTCACTAACACTTCCTGATGGAGTAGACCCCAGTACTCACTTATATCAAAATGGTAGTAGTAATGGTATTAATTGTGAACATGTTTGGCCCCAGAGTCTGTATGAAGGCGGTGAACCCATTAAAAGTGATATGCATGCTCTCAGACCCTGTAAAAATAATGTAAATACTTCTCGGGGAAATAAACCTTTTGGTGAAAACCCCGATTCTCAAACGGATACCTGGTTTTGGCTGAGCCAGAGTCAATCTTCCATTCCCACCAGTAATATTGATGAATACAGTGAGTCGGAAACTGCATACTTTGAACCTCGTGAAGATAGAAAGGGAGATATTGCCCGAACGATGTTTTACTTTTATACCATGTATTCAGAAATGGCAGATGATGATTTCTTTGAAGAGCAGAAAGAAGTCCTGAAAACCTGGCATGAACTGGATTCTGCGGACGAAGAAGAAATCATACGTACCTGGCAGATTGCTTTCTACCAGCAGAATAAGCCTAATCCCTTTATCCTGGATGAAACCCTCATTGAGCGGGCCTATTTTTATGATGGAATTTTGATTGGGGATTTAAATGAAGATGGTTTATTAAATATTCTTGATCTTGTAATGCTTGTAAATATCATTTTGTATGATGAAAATGGAAGTCCAGCCGCCGATGTGAATGGCGATGGCGCTTACAATGTGCTGGATGTAGTAATGCTGGCAAATATTATCTTATCCCAAAATTAGTCCAACCAGTTTTACCCCAAATCACTTTAACTTAATCGCTCAAATTCAGGAGATATTCAATGTATAAATACCTAAGCATGATCTTGGTAATAACACTAATTTCATGCAACAAGCCATACTCTAAAGAGAAAGAAGTTGTAGAAGAAGTTCCAAAACTAACCATTAGCGAACCGGTAGTGGGAGTAGAAGTTACCACTGAATCCGGATTGAAATATATTGACAACGTTTTGGGTACAGGCGATTTACCAAAAGCCGGGGATAAAGTCAAAGTCCATTATACAGGTACCCTGGAAGATGGTACAAAGTTTGACAGTTCACATGACCGAAATAAACCCTTTGAATTTAGTTTGGGTCTCGGTCAAGTCATTAAGGGTTGGGATGAAGGGATTGCCACTATGAAACCCGGTGGAAAGAGAAAGCTGATTATTCCATCTGAATTGGGATATGGTGAGCGGGGATCCGGGAAATTAATTCCATCTGGAGCAACTCTAATTTTTGATGTAGAGCTTCTGGAAATTATTGTAGCATTTGTAGATACCGATTTTTTATTACCCGGCAGGGAGGATAATACGGAATCAGGATTGCGAATGATTATCCATAAAGAGGGCAATGGAGAAAAACCTCGTGCCGGACAAACCGTTTCCGTTCATTATACTGGTTTATTAGAAACAGGTAAAAAGTTTGATAGCTCCCATGATCGTGGTAGACCATTTAAGTTTCCACTTGGTCAAGGGCGTGTGATAAAAGGGTGGGATGAAGCCATCGCACTCATGAGTAAAGGGGAAAAACGCACATTGGTAATTCCGCCCGAGCTTGGATATGGCAGCCAGGATAAGCGCAGAATCCCTCCCAATTCTACTCTCATATTTGAAGTTGAACTGGTTGATTTCCAATAATGAATACACACCAAAGCAAATATTATTTATTATCCGTTCTACTTTTTATGGGATGCCAAAGTTCGAGTTATAATTGGTATGGTGGTAATTTTGAAGAAGCCAAAACTGTAGTGGGTTCTAAATTAATACTACTGGATTTTTACACCGAAACCTGACCAGCATGTGTTCAGCTGGATGCTGATACTTTTACAGATTCTCATGTGAAAGCATTTTCTGATGCAAATCTAATTAGTATAAAAATGGATGCAAATAAAGAGGAAGCCCGCAAAGTATTTGATGAGTATAAATGTAAAGGTGTTCCCCATTTACTATTTGTAGATAACAAAGGGAATGAAGTTGACCGAATAATTGGTTATCTGCCGCCCAGTGAATATTTGGCACGAATTCAGGATATCAGAAACAACAAATATACCCTTAATGATTATTTGGCTCAGTACGAAAATGGGAATGCTAATGCAGAATTGATTGCGGGAATTGCCATGAAATATGAGGATAGGGGCGACTCTGATAATGCCAAGGAATTTTATAAAATCCTCATTAAGGATTACCCGGATCCAACCTCAGAATATTATCAGCGGGGCACTTATTTTCTGGCAAGTGATGCCTTTAAAAATGGAATTCCGATGGCATTGAATGCCTATATCGTATCCTTCCCAGATTCTCCCTTTATTGAAGAAGCCTTTTATACCATGGCCTATCATTTTGCGGATAAAGAAATGAGGGAGGACGAATTAAAAGTATATGCCCAAATGTTAAGTCATTTTCCAGATAATACTGGAATATTAAATTCCTATGCCTGGCGCATGGCAGAGATAGAAATAAACCTGGAAGATGCTTTGGTAAAAGTAAAACGGGCAGTGAAATTATCAGAGGATGACCCCAATAGCCAGGCAAATATTATCGATACAGAAGCAGAAGTATTATGGAAACTCAAGCGGTTTGATGCCGCTATTGAAGCCATTGAAAGAGCCATCATAATTGATGGTGAGAATCAATATTTCAAGGATCAAAAAGAGAAATTTATTCAGTCCAAAAAAGAAACAGGTCAACCGGTATAAATTTCATCCCCATTATCCTTCTGGTCTTGTAAATTCTTCTATCTTTCTATCTGGGAGGGATAAGTAAATTTTAGAATTATCATCTACCGTAATTCCCAACGCTGAGTCGGGGATTTCATAGTAACTATTATCATATTCAAGTTTACTGCTTACAGTAAACAGGATATTATTATTTGTCCTATCTGTGCCTAATAACAGAAATTCCATTTTATCAGGGTCATAATCCAGGGCAAAGACACCACTATTATTTAAATGCTCCCAAATCACCACTGTATCTTTTACAGTACTGAAATCATTATCCACAGTGAGATAGCGCCACCTGTAAAGGGTGGAATCATCCTTATGACGATAAAGAACCACCAGGTTGTTATCAGCCCAGGTTATTCCCCTGCCGCCCCAGTACATAAAAGTGGTGGTGGTATCAGCTGTATTTTCAGGAAAATAATCTGATTTAAACCAGAAAATGTCTCCCACCGGAGAAATTTTTAAAATATAATCCGTATAGCGGGGTTGGAAATAGAGATTTATGCCGTCATTCGCCGAAGCCAGATATCCCTGCCCATTTAATTCTAAATCAAACCGATTAACTGGAAATGAAGTAGAATCAATTTTATAAAGATTAATCTGTGGACCTGAATTGGTGGATAAATCCAAATTGGTGGTATAGAAATAGCCTTTGAGGTAGGTGATATCAGCGATGGGGTCTGTAGCTGTATGTTTGCTTGTATCCACTTCCAATCCATTTTGGCAGGACAGAATTAGAAGAGTTAATAATACGGTTAACAATTGATTTTTCATAAATACCCCCTGAGAATAAAGAAATAATTTACAGATATTTCAATTATTTTCATAAATAATCCGTATTCCATCCAGGGTGAGGTTTGGCAAATAATTATGTTCTGTTTTAAGATGAGGGGAAATCAATCCTCCAAATCCACCGGTGACAATTTTATTACAATCATCCCAATTCATTTCACCCATAATTCGTGTAAACATTCCATCTACCACATCAATGGCGCCCAGCATTATTCCGGACTGCAAGTTACTTTCGGTGCTTTTTCCCACCACTAATTCAGGTACTGCAAAAGCCGTCTCTTTTAAGAGGGCTGCCTTTTGGATGAGGTTATGAGCCGCCACTTCAATTCCGGGGGCAATAGCACCGCCGATGAAAGCACCCTTTTCATCTACAACATCATAATTGGTGGCAGACCCAATATCCCCCACAATAGCAGGAGTTCCCACCAATATTTCAGCAGCAGCTACATTACAGATCCGGTCAACTCCCACATCCTTGGGAGTATCAACTAATAGTTTCACTCCAGAATTTTGGTAGGTGATGATATGTACGTCAATCTGAAATAAATTTTGGATGGATTCAATATATACCTGCGTCAGATCAGGTACTACCGAACTGATGGCGGATTCAGTAATACCAAACTCCTTCAAAGTAAAAAACTGATTCCAGAAATCCAGGGTGGAGGGCAGCCTTAGGGTATGCACCCATTTTTTACCATCGTAAACACCGCAGGTGACATTGGTATTCCCAATATCTACAGCTAATATCATTATAAAACCACCATCCCGCTGGGAAAGGTTTGAGTTTTCCCATTTATCTGAATTTCGGCATGCCCCAGTGATGATATCCCCTGAAATATCCCCTGCTGTTTTCCCCTTTCGGAGTGGAAAGAAACCTCCCTATCCTGATGAATACAGTGGTCAGTCCATAGAGGAATAATCGAATCTATTTGATTATCGTAGAGTGTTTCAAATTCATTTAGAATTGCAGATAGAATCTGCTCCCTGCTATGATTCTGTCCGGAAAACATCGCCAGGGAAATGGCATTATCCCTGGGAGTATGGGGAATATCCTGAGCATTTTCATTTATGTTCAACCCCACACCCACAACAACTCCAAGTCCATTTCCGGTTTGTTTGGATTCAATGAGGATGCCTCCCATTTTTTTGTCATTGAGCATAATGTCATTGGGCCATTTCAATCCGGTTTGAATAGCAGTTGCAGCTGTAATTCCTTTTACGATACTAATTCCCGTCAATAGGGGGAGCAGTCCTATTTTTTCTAATTCTAATTCGGAGTGTAATATAAAAGAAAACGTGAGGCTTTTATCCGGAGTTGAATTCCATTTATTTTGCCGACGCCCTTTTCCACTGGTCTGATTGTCTGTGAGGATAAGGGTGCCATCAGGGGTTCCATCTATAAAACACTGCCATGCAGCCTCATTGGTGGAATTTGTTTTAGGTTGATAATTGAACTCACGACCCAAAAAGGTGGTGCGTAGATAATTTTGGTAAAGTTCTTTCGAGAACATATCTGAAAATTATTTCTTTGACTGAGTCAGATACAGAAATGCGTCTGTCAAACCCCTATTGGTATAATTGATGAGACGCATATTTTCATCCACCAGAAAAATACAGGGCAATCCCGTTGGTTTTACCCAGGAATGCATAGTTCGGTATTCATCCACCAAAATAGGTACATGGGGATCAGGGTATTTTTTATACCATTCATCTATATCTTCAAATGTGGCAGTTGTTTTTTGCTCTTCACCTTCAAACATGATATTTACCAATTGTACTTCACCATTTTCTATTAAGTCTCTTACAGGGAGGTAACGATCTTTCCACCATGGATTTTCCCGTATTTTCAAATCATTTGTAGTTAGCCAGGATGCAATGTCTTTGCAGGGGGAGCACCAGCCAGCAGATAATTCAATGAGGGTCATTTTTCCCTGATATGCAAAATCATATAAATCCACACTTTCACCAAATTGATCAATTGCTTCAAAGCGGGGAATTACCTCACCTACTTTGGGAACACAATAATTCCCCTTGGGGTGTGCCCTGCAATTTTGGTTATAACAATCAGCATCGCTTAGACATTCACAGCCAGTGGGGCCCGGACAGGGCAGGTCAAACCCGGGATCTTCAATATCATCAATGCGTGGATTCACCGGCCATCCTCCCGCATAAGTAAAAGCGGGAGTTTGTTTTTCTTCACTGAAAATAATGGTAGTTATTAATAATAATCCCACAAGTTTTAAAACTTTCATGCTGGTTCCTTTTTTCATTCAATATGAATTAAATTAATAATTTTTAACCTAAATCTGTGCCGCATACTTTGCAGAATTTGGCATCATCTTCATGATTTTCATCGCTACAGTTGGGACAGACCAAAGTATTGAATTTATGGGTTAAACTCGTATATTCTGCCGATACAATTCCAGCAGGGATGGCAAGGGTGGCGTAACCAATTATCATTACCAGGGAGGCCAATGCCTGCCCTAATTCCGTTTGGGGTGAAATGTCGCCATAACCTACAGTGGTAATCGTAACTATTGCCCAGTAAATACTGCGGGGAATACTGGTAAATCCATTCGCTTCCCCCTCAATGAGATACATAACAGATCCGAAAATAGTGACTAAGACAATTATGGAAAACATAAAAACGATGATTTTGCGGCGGGAACCATAAACCGCTTTCATGAGCATATTGGTTTCCCCAATGTACATAATTAGTTTTAATATCCTGAATATTCTCAAAACCCGCAGGATGCGTATGATACTGAGATAGCGGCTTGCTGGAAAAAAAATACTGATATAAGTTGGGATGATAGATAGAAGATCAATAATCCCGAAAAAACTGCGGATATACATCACCGGCTTGCCTATGCAGTAAATCCGAAGGAAATATTCTATGGTAAAAAGCAGGGTGAAAAACCATTCCATGACATACAGGGTTTCACCATAGCGGATGTTATAATATTGAACACTATCCAGCATAACCACAATCACACTGAAAAGAATACTCAAAATTAATAATAAGTCAAACCCCTTCCCGGCAGGAGTGTCCGATTCAAAAATGATTTCGTATATTTTATTTTTAAGAGAAGAATCCATTCTGAAAAGGGGCTAAAGCCCCGAGTTTTTGCTTAATTATAATCCCCGACCCAAAGGACGGGGTAAGTATTTCATTGTTTCTATCATATTTATTAGCTCTTTCTCCATAATTTGGTTTGGATATATTTACAGTGTCAGCTTAAGTCCCTCATAAGCAAAATAGGGAATTATGGAGCTGCCATTTTTCTTTAACACTTTAGTAGCTTGTTCTAATTCTGCATCAATGTCATCATCGCTGCGTTCCGGGTCATGGTGGTAATACACAAGATTTTTCACCTCTGCAGCTTTACCCAATTCTGTCACCTGTGATATCAGGGAATGTCCCCAGCCATGTTTTAAGGGCATATCAGCCTCAATATATTGGGCATCATGAATGAGAATGTCGGCATTTCTGCATTGCTCGGTTAGTTTGTCCAATTCTATCGATTTTGCATAAGGGGGATCAATCTCATTATCAGTGAAATAGCAAATTATTTTATCTTCAATTGTAATTTTATATCCAAAAGCTTTACCCGGATGATTCATGGGCACCATTTCCAGGTGGAAGCCATTACTTTCTAAAAATTCCAACGGATTTTCAGTTACAAAGTTAAAATTAGATGGTACCTGATCAGGGGTTATGGGAAAATGAGCGCCGTCCATTTGATCAATCAGGGAAGCGAGAACTACATTCTTTTTATGCAGGGTGGGGAACATATGAACCGGCCGGTTTGGTTGATAAATTGGTGTGAAAAATGGAAAGCCCTGAATATGATCCCAATGGGAGTGGGTGACAATGACGAATATTTCCAATTCCGGCTGCCCGATTATGGCGCTGCCCAAATTTCTTATACCTGTTCCGGCATCCAGTATGAGAATTTTATTATTAGCCGTTATGGATACGCAGGATGTATTTCCGCCATAACGAATGGTTGTTGGCCCCGGACTGGGCACCGACCCGCGCACCCCCCAAAACTCAACCTGTATATTATTCATTCATATTCCTTTGGATTAGATAGGATAATTTAAAAGGATAGGATTAAATGAGGCAGGGGTTTCTTTTCCCCCTCTTAATTTTCGAAGGGAATTTCATTTTTTCATATTAATAAACTGCAGGGGAATGTCCAGATTTTCTTTTTTTAAAAATGCAATAATACTTTGAAGGTCATCAATCTTTTTACCGGTCACCCGAATTTGCTCACCTTGAATTTGGGATTGTACTTTCAGTTTTGAACCTTTAATCATTTTGTTGACTTTTTTCGCATTTTCTTTTGAAATACCTTCCTGTAGTTCTACCCTTTGCCGAACCGTCATGCCAGACCCTTTTTCAATATCATTAAATTTAAAAGTTTTCAGTGCAACGGATCTTCCAATTGCCCGTTTTTCCAGCATATCCCGCACAGCGCTGATGCGCATATCTGAATTGGATTCAATTTTAATGGTGCCTTCTTTTTTATTAAAAGTGATAGTGGTATCACTCCCTCGAAAATCATATCGGTTGGTTATATCTCTGGTTACCATATTCACAGAATTTTCAACTTCCTGAATATCATATTTACTTACTATGTCAAAGGTTGGCATGACTTATACTCCTGAATTATAAAAAATGTGTAAAAAACTAAAATCCGTCTAAAAACGATGATGAAATTTACACTGCAAAAATATTTTTACCATATCTTTGCTTTAGCGTAATATACTTACGAGTAATATACGAGTATTTGCTAATTATTTAGCTGGATTTAGAGAATATGATAAAAATTAAAAGAACCTGAACAAGGGATTAAAACTCCTCAGTTGTTGTTTTTTAATTTTAATCCCGCCCTAAAGGACTGGGCTAGTGAATTACTCTATCATGTTTGTTAGCTATATATTCGCCCCGACATTTATGTTGGGGATTGAAAATACAAAAATAGAGGGCATTTATGCCAACTTACTCTTTCATTATCATGAATTTTAGATCAATATTTCATATCAGGCTGCAAAATTTTGAGCTCCAGGCGGAACGGATGCTGGATGCCGCCCTGAAAAGCCGGGCAGTAGCTATTATATCTGCCCATAATGCCAATGGCACCATTGTAGCCATATCCCCTGAGGCTGGGCAGGAGGGACTTTGCAAAGGCATGAAAGTGAGCCTGGCCCGGAAGATGTCCCAATCTACACGCCTCTTGCCCTATAACCGTTCTCTTTATTCCCGCATGCACAATTATCTCTACCAGACCGTAGCCAGATTTTCGCCCCTTGTAGAACCTGCAGTTTTCGGTCAATTTTATATGGATATGACCGGCATGAACGGCATCTATAAAAATGATCTCCGGGCTGGCGATATGATTTCCAAACGGATTAATGAAGTAGTACGTCTGGAAAATCATATCGGCATCAGCAGCAATAAACTATTGAGCCGTATCAGTACTTCCGTAGTTCCGGAGCGGATTTATAAAATTGACAGTGGAGAGGAAAGCCATTTTCTGGCGCCGCTTCACTCCCGTTTACTGCCTACATCTGCCCAGCCCGCTGTAGAGCGGATGTTGCGCTTTCTTTTTCTGCGGCAGGTGCAGGATGTGCAGTTCGTTATGTTACAAGAGTCTGCTGCCCAGGCTATTTTCAGCCGCTATTACAAGCCATTGGCCATGGAAGCAAAGGGAATGGACACCTCTGCTGTACAGCCGCTCCGGAAGCAGGATCATATTATTGAACAGACCATCCTCCCGGAAGATACCAATGATGAAGAAAAACTCTGTGCCATTGTCAGGCAGATGGCCGGGCAGGTGGGCTTCAAGCTCCGCCGACGCAGTGAAATTGCCCGGCATATGAATCTGGAAATCCATTATACGGACGGCTACCGCAGTGAGCGTACTGGCAGTTTGAAGATCAATGACGAAGCCTCTGTAGTTCGGGACTGCCTGGAACTCTTCTTTCGTGCCAATATCCGCCGCAATCGTATCCGAACTATCATTATTGATGCTTCCAAATTTCAGACGGTTGCCTGTCAACTGGATTTATTCAGTCCAACTGAAACACAGCATAGAGTATTGGCAGAGGCATTGGACCATATCCGCCGGAAACATGGATTTACAATCATTAAAACAGCCGCATAATTATTTTGTACCACTAAGTACACAAAGAGCACTTAAAAAAGATAATATAAAGTCTCTGTGTTCTCTGTGGTGAAATAATGTTTACCAGTTTAAATACCCATTCTACTTTTTCCAAAATGCGGGGGACTGCATCCCTCAGGGATTTGCTGAAGCATGCCGTAAAATACCGCATGAACCATTTGGCGCTGACAGAGGTGAACGGCATCTGGGGATTTATCCGTTTTGTGCAGTTTGCCCGGGAGTTTGACATTCAGCCCATTGCCGGTGTGAATCTTATCACCGATTATGATGATGTAATATTGCTGGTGGAAAATCAGCAGGGCTATGAGAATATGTGCCGTATTATTTCTGATGTCCATGACAGCAGGGATGTTCATGTTGCTGATTTGTTGAAATCCCGCCATGATGGATTATTTGTCCTTGCCCATGAAAAACATGCACTGGCAAAACTGATGCAGCTGATTCCTGCTACCCATCTTTTTGTAGAGCTGCGGCCGGGAGTGGAAGAGCGTACTGCCAAAGGGCTGGCCAAACAGTTCCAACTGGAGATCGTGGCCACCGGGGATGTGTATTTTATCTCTCCAGAAGATCAACCTGCCCATAAGGTGCTACGTACCATTGAGCATAATACCACTTTGACAGCCATTGATCCGCGTGAAGTGAAGAGTGAGGCTCATTACTTCCGCAGCGAAAAGGAAATGGCAACCCTGTTTCCTAACAGTCTGGATGCCATCAACAATGCCCAGTACCTGGCAGAACGCTGCAAAACGGACTGGCAATTCCTCAATACTATCTTTCCCAATATGGATCTGAAAAACACCCGGGAAGCCAGCCGTAAACTACGGAAATTAGTATATGCAGGGGCGGAGAAGAGGTATGGGAGATTGAAGATGGGAAATCCAATAGAGAATAGGGATTTGAGAATAGTGAATAGCGAACACCGAATTACGAATAATAATTCCTCTGCGTCCTCCGCAGTAAAAAAACGCATCAACCAGGAACTTGCTATCATCACAGAAAAAGGATTTGCCCCTTATTTTCTGGTAGTGTGGGACATTGTCAGGCAGACCAATGCCACCATCGGCAGAGGCTCCGGAGCCGCATCCATTGTGAGTTATTGCCTGTTCATTACCCAGGTAGATCCCCTTAAATACAATCTGCAGTTTGAGCGTTTTATTCATACTGAGCGAGTGGATATGCCCGATATAGATATTGATTTTCCCTGGGATGAGCGGGACGATATTATTGATTACGTTTTTCAGAAATACGGACTGCACCGCACGGCCATGGTTTCCAATCAGGTATTTCTTCAGCCAAGATCAGCGGTTAGGGAAGTGGCCAAGGTGTACGGACTTTCCAATGAGGAGATCAAAGTAGTCACCAAGCGTATTGGCTGGCACAGCCGCCGCTCTGATTTACTGCATTGGATAGAGTCTGATGAACGCTTTAAAAATTTGAATATAGACACAACCTTAAAAGAAATATTACAAATATCAGAAAAGGTAATAGGGGCTTTTAGGGTATCATCGGTGCATCCCGGGGGAGTGGTAATTGTGCCGGATGAAATTCGTAAATATGTACCGGTGCTCATGGCAACCAAGGGGGTACAGATATTGGAATGGGAAAAAGATCAGACAGAGGATTCCGGTCTGCTGAAAATTGACCTCTTGGGAAATCGCTCCCTGGCAGTGGTGCGGGATACACTGAAGCAGGTGGGGGTCTATCGCAGTGAATATGTGGATTATCACAGCATCCCTTCAGTGGGTGACCCAAAAACGGAGGCTCTCATGCAGGCAGGACGCACTATGGGGATATTTTATATTGAGAGTCCAGCCACTCGCCAGCTTCTGGCAAAAGCCGGCAAGGTGGATTTTGAGCATGTGGTGATTTATTCTTCCATTATCCGACCGGCTGCCAACCGCTTTACCAATCTCATGCTGGAGCGCATTCACGGTAAAGCCTGGAAACTGCCTCACCCTGATTTGGAATTTTTGAGTGAAAGCTATGGCATTATGGTCTATGAGGAGCAGGTCTCCATGGCAGCTCGGGTGCTGGCTGGTTTTGGTTATGCTGAGTCAGACTATCTCCGTAAAGTCATCTCCCGGCCAGCCCTGGAACATCTGGTATCGGCATGGCGGAAGAAGTTTATCAGCGGCATGCTGAAGCGGGGGTATAATAAAAAACTGGCGCTGGAAATGTGGGCTATGGTGCAGTCATTTTCCGGGTACTCGTTTTGCAAACCCCATTCAGCGTCCTATGCCATGCTCTCCTTCACCTGCGCCTATCTGAAGGCGCATTTTCCGGCGGAATTCCTGGCGGCGGTAATATCCAATCAAGGGGGATTCTACTCCGCTTTTGCCTATCTCAGTGAAGCACGGAGGTGGAGGATTTCTATTTTGCCGCCGCATATCAACCGTAGTTTTAAGGAGTACCGGGGCAACAAGCAGCGCATCCGAATGGGGCTTATGTCTATTCGAAATTTGAAGGAGAAAGCGGTGACGCAAATATTGGAAGAGAGGAAGGGAGCTGATTTCAGCTCATTGCAGGATTTTTTCCTGAGAACTGACTTGGATCTTGCCGATGCCATGGCATTGGCCAACGCCGGTTGTTTTACCGAATTGGAAAGAGAACAGAGCCATCAGCAGATTGCCTTCCGCATTGCCTGTCATTATTTGCAGGATGGTGAAGGTGAAGATATTTTGCCCTCGTTCGGGAATAAGCGTCTGACCCATGCTGAAAAAATCAGATTGGAACGGGAAAGTTTTGGCTTCCCTATTTCAGAACATCCCTTAACGCCCTGGCTTCCAATTTTCGGAGGTAAGATCAAAAAAGCACGGGACATTCCAAAGTATGTGGGGCAGACGATTCAGTTGGCGGGAGTACTCATCACCACTAAAGTCACCGCCACCCGCAAGCATGAGCCCATGGAATTTATCACCCTGGAAGATGAGACGGATATTTATGAATGTGTTATGTTCCCTGATGTCTTTGCCGAATACGGAGACCTGTTAAACTGGGAGAAATTATTTATCATACGCGGCAGGGTAGAGGTGGCCTTTGGTGTTTATACCATTACTATTGAGAAAATGGGCAGTATGCAGAGGATGGGGGAGAAGCTTATGGAGAAAGGCATTTCGACAAGCTCAGTAACCGCAAAGGGGACAGGAGTTTGGAATTAGTGAATAGAGAATAATGAATTTCACCAAAATCTAGATATCCAATTCACCACTGATAACTGACAAGTGACTATTAAGGAGACCATAGAAGTTATCTGAGAAACTCACAACATAAGCCGGGATTACATTCATCAATACAGATACACCATTCAGTATAGCATTCTTCATCTACCCAGATGGTATCTCCATTATCCATGACAAAATCATTATAATTCAAATGGCTTGCTTCCCCTAATAAATGGAAATCGGCACATTTATAGTAACACTTTTCATTTTGTATTTTAAAGTAAATTTTAAATGAAATAAATATTAGAACTATTCCAATAATCAGTATTGATAAAATGGATTGAGGATTATTCACAATTTTTTGTAATTTCAGGATGTATTATTGATTCTTTCCCAATAAGGATATCTTTAAACATGACCCAATCACCCACAAAACTATAGAGCGGATAGGCAAAAGTTGCTGGTCGATTTTTTTCAAAGAAGAAATGTCCTACCCAAGCAAATCCATACCCACATAAAGGCGCAAGTAGTAATGCCTTAATGTTAATAAATGAGATTAGAATTATTACAATTACGCCCATAGTACCAATAAAATGAAGTCCTCTACAGACAGGATGTAAATGTTCTGACAAATAAAAAGGATAAAATTGTTTAAATGATTTATACTGTTTATCCATTTTCATTTACTACTTTTACCTCTTGAACCATTGAACCCGATACACCTGTTATCATTCCAAATATATAGTCTATTGATTTATTCATTTTAGAACTGTTTCTACACACCCAACAATGAGTAATACGAATAATAGTATTTTTTCATTCATTTAATTCGGCTTTACCATCTAAATAAATCTTAAATATTTTCCGTACCTTCATTTTTTCCTTTTCACTACAACCCGTTTCTTCAAGCGCTTTCATTAACTCTTTTAGTTTCAATGATGTTGAATCTGATATTTTAATAACTTTACTCATTAACCTTCTCCCACTCTTCTACAATTGCAGTGGGCATTGGATAGATAATTAAGGAAGATGAAGAGTAAATGCATAAATCTATTCCTTTGCCTTTAACTTATCTAATGCATTTTCATTCACACGCATAGTTTCAAAACTTCCATCTGTCATTTCGTTAGCCAATGTATATAAATATTCACTACCTCTACCCATACGATATTCAGCTATTCTCTATGGACGATTATTAATCGTAACGAGTTCATCTATAGAATACTTCTGCTTCATTTAGGAAGTACCATCTAATGGTGTTTCTTGGTCATCAACATTTTCTATACAAGGTTTTCTATATTTCCAAGTGTATACTAATAAACAAAATGCTATAAGTATAAGTAGTAGCATTTTCATAGGGGGTTAGTTATTAATCTCTATTAGCCTTTTTCAGTTTTTTCTCTGCTCTCTTTTCTTTTGCAGTTTTAGTAGGCGGTTTTTTCATTGCTTTCTTAGCGTCTTTACCTTTTCCCATTATTATCTCCTTGATTAGATATGTAAACTTAATATGGTTTGCCGATAAATAAAAAAAGGGAAGCACCCCTTCTCCGTAGTGCCTCCCTTTATTATTAATAAGGAGATAGTTAGTTTGTTTAACTAACTACTGAAAGTTATATGGATTTGAAATACTAATTATTGACGGTGGTCACTAAATTCAGGAAAATAAAAAAGCCCAAGGACACCACTCGCTTGAGCTTTTTTCTTCTTATTCCACCAAACTTTGAATGAAGCAGAATCAAAGTAAGAAGAAATTGAGCCTGCTGTAAATCGAGAGATTTGATCATTCTGTGCTCGGTAATAAAAATTATAAGATTTAATATCTACGAGAAGTGATCCAGATCACACATAAAATAGGGCTGAATCATAAATAAAAAAGCCCCACAAATGCAGGGCTAAAAGTGGGGAGGGCCATCCAGTCTGTAACAAACGTTAACTATAGGATGAACCCTCCTCCGATACCAGGCTCAGATGATATTATCACTGCCCCTTACGGGAACTGTGATAACTTTCGCCTGGCAATTCTGTTAAGTTAGGCGGTTAATCAGGAGAGAAGAACTTATTCATACCCCTTTTTATGGAGTTGCCAAAATTGTCAGCATGTGATTCCCAATTAATATCTTCCTTCTTTTTCTTCGTTTTCTTCTTAAGTTTTTTCATACCATAATTTACTGATAAAAACAAACAGCCTTCCAGTATTAACCAGAAGGCTGCACGTATTAAATTGACAAGGGGCCACTCAGGTACTAACTGTGCGACCCCTTGTTAATCGGTAGTCTTTCACCTCACCTTCGACAGCGTTGTCTCTGTAAGTGCATACTCCAAGACCCCACTTCAAGCTCGGTACTCCAACTACCTAAAAGTTCGGGAGACTCACCCACATAAAGCAGCCGTATGGATGAGTTTCCCTCTGCCGGAAACTAAAGGAACCCTCTAGAGGGAGAGTACCGTTCCGACATATCTAATCTTCATCCTTAATCATTTCCTCAAATTCAACACGCTGCTTTTTATTCTTCTGATCCATAGCTTTCATAAATATCTCACGCTCTACATCGCTCAGGCTGTGAATTACCTTGCCCATGTCTACTCTATGGCCCTTTTTAAGTTTTGCGAGTAAGGCGGTGAGTTCATCGGTGAATTGCTGATCCATCTAATTACGTCTCCCTCCGTATAATTTTATAGCCATATCATCAAACTTTTTCCTCATCTCTGAAAGCCTATCTTCAGTGTGAGTAAGCTCAGTTTTAAGCCTAATTATCTCAGCTTCTAAAGCTTCTATGATATTGTCTTGGGGAGTTGCCACGGTAATAAATTAGGCAACCTCATATTGTACCTAAAAGCACAATTCCACACCGAAACAAAATACACCGTAAGTAATACTAATTACTAACCGTGTGGTTTATTTAATTTAAATTTTGATGCTGTCTGTGATATGCTGGAGAAAGTATTGTCTAAGAATTTAAAAGGCCCATCAACTAAGTTGGGCCTTTATTGTCTGACAGT
>SCKP01000010.1 GCA_004124405.1 Fidelibacterota bacterium
GGATGGAGAGGTAAAAACAGCAGTTGTGATGGAAAAATTGAAAGTGGGTGTGGGAGTTACTCAGGAATTATTGAGTGAGAAAAGAGGGTCACTAAGAAAAGTTTTAGCTGGTAATTCGGATTAAATATAATAGCTCCTGCATTTGAATTTCTCCTCTAACCCCCTCTCTTTGGAAGAGAAGGGGGAAATTGATAGTCCCTCTCTTATTTAAAAGCAGGAATTAAGATGAGTTCCAATATCCGAGTAGAGCCAATTAATTATTGGCTTCAAAAATGCCAATTGTTTTAGGTGTATTGTGTTACAAACAAAATTAATATACATTATTTTGTCCTATTTTTTAATCTGATTGCATAATACATATATAGAAGGGTTAAATATCCGGGTACCTCTAAGAGAATACCCTGGAAGCAGGGCAGCGTTTCGATAACGTACTCAAAGGGGCGGTTAAGCATTGAGATATGTGATGCACCATTATTGTTTTTGTGACGTAGATAACACTTTAATAAGTGGATGGGCTTGTGGTACATCACGTCTTAATATTTAGGAGGAATACCCTGTGAAAAATTTACTATTTCTAGTTTGCACTGCAGGGCAGGGAGGTATTTACACTTATTAGCGGTAATATGCATGCTGGCTATCATTCAGTTCAGTGGAATGCAGAGGCCCAAGCAAGCGGCGTCTATTTTGTGAAGATGGTAGCTGGAGAGTATGTAAGTACCCAAAAATTGATGCTTGTAAAATAGAATTGCTGAACTGATGCTACCGGTAAACTGCTCCTATGGGCGGTGGTAGCACTCGATCAGTTTAGCCGCTGGAGGTAAACCTACCTTACATCCAGGCCATTGAATGGTCTGTTGTAAGATGGGTTCCTCCGGACTTTTAGCCCTCAGTTAACGCTGGGGGCTTTTTGTTATCAAGACTTTCAAAAATACAGCCATTTTATCGCTTGGTCTGTCTACAGATGGGCACCCCCTTCAGGGGGTTTCTGTTATCGTTTTTACGTTATCTTTCATTCGAGGGAGTCTGTTATAAATTATCCCACCCATCTCCAAGCCCGGAATCACGCTTGAAGCCTGCCATCTCTGCAGCAGGCTGCGTCTCTACAAATACTTTGAATGATTCATTTAATCTATCTTAACTTTCACAGCGCGAATTTCCTTTAAATCTACCCGGGAGGTGGAAAAGGATGAAACAAACCCCCACGGCGTTTTTAGGAATTCCACACTATAAAATATTATGAATAAAATTAAAGCCAAATTATCCGGCAAGAAGGAAATTGCACGCAGTCTAACCCGTCTTGCCCATGAAATAATTGAAAAAAATGATGATCTCAGTCGAATAGCCATTGTGGGTATTCGGACCAGAGGTGATTTCTTAGCCAAGCGACTGCATTCCCAAATTGAAAAATTGGCCGATATTGAAATACCCATCGGCACCCTGGATGTTACCTTCCATCGAGATGATTTCCGTACCAATTTAGGCTCGCCAAAAGTGGGGGCATCCCATATTCTGTTTGAGGTTGAGGGGAAAAATGTCATTTTAATTGATGATGTGCTCTACACAGGCCGAACCATCCGTGCGGCTATGGACGAAATTTTCACCTATGGCAGACCGGCATCCATTCAATTGGGTATTCTGGTGGATAGAGGCCATAAAGAACTGCCCATTCGTGCGGATTATGTAGGCAAAAATTATCCCACATCCATTAACGAACATATCCATGTGCATGTTGAAGAAGTGGATGGTGAAGATGCTATTCTGCTTATGGAATATGAGGACAGCGAATAGGTGGGCGCTCTTAAAAATAAACATTTAATTGGTTTAGAGCATACTCCTGCCAGAGATATCCAAAAACTCATAGATACCGGCTTCACTTTTCGTGAAGTTTTAGACCGGCCCATCAAAAAAGTACCTTCACTCACAGGTAAAAATATTGTAAACCTCTTTTTTGAGAATTCTACCCGTACCCGAATTTCATTTGAACTTGCAGAAAAGAGATTATCAGCCGATGTAACCAATTTTTCTGCCAGCGCTTCCAGTGTGAGTAAGGGGGAGGGGCTTAAAGATACAGTACAGAATATACATGCCATGAAAATGGACTGTGCCGTTATGCGCCACCCCGTACCAGGGACATGTCTACAATTGAGTAAATTTGTTGATGCTGTTGTGATCAATGCTGGCGATGGAACCCATGAGCATCCCACCCAGGCTTTATTGGATATGATGAGCATCAAGGAAAAATTTGGCAAACTGAAAGGGCTTAAAATCGCCATTGTGGGAGATATACTGCATAGCCGTGTGGCGCTTTCTAATATTTATGGGCTGCAGAAGATGGGAGCAAAGGTTACCCTTTGTGGACCGCCCCATTTAATTCCACGGGGAATACAGGAGTTAGGTGTGTCGGTGAATACTGATATTGATGAAGTCATTGAATGGGCAGATGCCTTGAATGTGCTGCGAATCCAGAGAGAGAGAATGGGAGTGGGAATTATTCCCTCTGTGCGCGAGTACAGGGATTTCTTCGGCATTACACAGGAAAGATTGGATAATCATAAAAAAGAAATTGTTATCATGCACCCGGGACCTATGAACAGAGGGGTGGAAATTGACAGCTCAGTGGCTGATGGTGACCAGGCCATAATATTGGATCAGGTATTAAATGGAGTAGCCATCCGCATGAGTATTTTATATTTGTTGCTGGGACCGGATGAAGGAGAAGAAAGTTAATGGGAAAATCAATTAATCTAATCATCCTTGAAGGCGGTACTATTTACGACCCTTATAAGAATAAAAAGAAAGCAGGCTCTATATTAATAGAAGATGGTGTTGTAAAAGAGGTTGGGAAAGTAATAACCCCTGATAATGCGCAAAAAATTGATTGTACCGGAAAATTAATTGTCCCGGGCTTGATTGATATTCATGCCCATTTCAGGGAACCCGGGCGAGAGGATAAGGAAACATTAGCCACAGGCGCGAGGGCAGCATTCTCCGGGGGGTTTACACGGGTATGCGTAATGCCCAATACCAATCCTCCTTTAGATTCACCAGAGGCCATTCGTTTTATTATAGAAAAGTCTGCAGATTTGCCCGTAAAGATTTTTCCAATCGGCGCCATAACATTTGGGCAAAAGGGATTAGAGCTTACTGAATTTGGCGAAATGGTGAAGGCTGGTGCCGTTGCAATTTCTGATGACGGCTTGCCGGTGCAGAATGGACAGGTTTTAAGAAATGCCCTGGAATATGCCCAGAAATATGGAATCCCGGTAATTAACCATGCAGAGGATATTCATCTGAGAAATGATGGTGTCATTAATGAAAGCAGCCTTTCAACCCGATTGGGGCTCCCCGGGAATCCTGATATTTCTGAATCGGTAATGGTTCACCGGGATTTGGAGATTGCGGATTATACAGGCGGTACAATTCATGTGCCTCATGTATCCACCAAGCGTTCTGTTGATCTTATCCGGAAGTATAAAAAAATGGGAGTAAATGTTACGGCAGAGGTTACTCCTCATCATATCGGCTTAACGGAAAATAAATTAACAGAGTATGATACCAGCGCAAAAGTAGCGCCCCCCTTACGGACAGAATTAGACAGGAAGGCATTAATAAAGGGATTATTAGATGGTACTATTAATTGCATCGCCACCGATCATGCACCTCACACCATTGAAGAAAAGGAAATGGATTTCATTCATTCTCCCTGTGGCATGATTGGTTTGGAGTCTGCCTTTGGTTTGAGCCATACTGTGCTTACGGAATCAGGAGCATCAACGGAAAGGGTTGTTCAGTGGTTTACAAAAGGACCTGCAGACATTATGGGGTGGGAGATCGTTCCTTTCCAAATAGGCAAACCAGCGGAAATTGCAATTATCGACTCAAAACAAAAATGGACATTTAAAGAATCTCATATCCAATCTAGGTCAAAAAACAGTCCTATGTTAGGTATGAAATTTACTGGCAGAGTAGTTGGAACAATTTCCGGTAAAAATACTTATGGAAATCTCTTAGATTAATTCTTGACAAAGTAAAATAATTCCTCCTAATTTTACAGGCTGTAATTGCCAGCATAATTAATCATTTCATATTTAAGGATAATTAATGGAAACCACATCAATTCGTGCAGATGAAATAAGCCGTGAATGGTTTATAGTTGATGCAGAAGGACAGACTTTAGGAAGGCTCGCAAGTGAAATCGCTCAGATAATCAGAGGGAAAAAGAAACCCTTTTTCACACCTCACATGGATATGGGCGATTTTGTTGTTGTTGTGAATGCAGAAAAAATAAAGGTAACGGGAAACAAAGAAAAGGATAAAACCTATTTTCGTCATTCTGGTTATCCGGGTGGTGTTACTCAAATCAGTTTGCGGGAGGTTCGTCAGGATTATCCTGAACGGATCATTACAAATGCCGTCAAGGGTATGTTGCCACATAATAGATTGGGAAGGCAGTTGTTAACCCATCTGAAAGTTTATTCTGGGGCTGATCATCCGCATGCAGCCCAGTTACCCAAAACAATTACATTTAATTAATTAAAGGAAAATAATGCCAAAAAAGAGTGAAAGTTGGTCAGCAATCGGACGGCGGAAGTCATCAGTTGCCCGTGTGCATATGTCAATTGGAAAAGGTACGTTTATTATAAATAAACGCCCTATCGAGAATTATTTTGGAAGAGACACATTAAAAATGGTGATGGGTCAACCACTTGAATTATTGCAGTTAACCGGTAAATATGATATTTCGGCTAAAGTTAATGGTGGTGGTCTTTCAGGTCAAGCAGGTGCAATCCGGTTGGGAATTGCTCGATGTATCGAGAAAATTAACCCCGATAATAGGCCGTCATTAAAACAGGCAGGAATGTTAACTCGTGATAGCAGAGAAGTTGAACGAAAGAAATATGGCCAACCGGGTGCACGCAAAAAATTCCAATTCTCGAAAAGATAAAGATAATAAAAAAGGATTTATGAATCAATTAACTGTAGAAGAATTAATAAAAGCAGGCGCTCATTTTGGGCATCCTACCCATCGCTGGAATCCAAATTATAAGGGTTATATCACCATGAAGAAAAATGGTGTATATATTATTGATATGGAACAGACCAGTCAATGCATGGTGAAAGCAGCAAAAGAAATAACCAGAATTGTTCGTGAAGGCGGCAATGTTCTTTTTGTTGGTACTAAAAAGCAGGCAAAAGATGCGGTTCAGCAAGCTGCAGACAGATGCAGCATGTATTATATTGTGGAACGCTGGCTCGGTGGAACATTGACTAATTATGGAACCATTAAAAAAAGTATTAAAAGATTATTGATTCTGGAAAAAGAATCATCTGAAATCTACACCAACCTAACTAAAAAAGAGTTAAGTATGCTGGAAAGAGAACGGATAAAATTGGCAGATCTTCATCGGGGCATTAAGGATATGAAGCATTTGCCTAAAGCTCTTGTCTTTGTAGATGGAATCCATGAAAAAATTGCTATTTCTGAAGCTATTAATCTTGGCATCCCAACCTTTGGTATTGTAGATAGTAATACAGATCCCAGGAATATTGATTTTCCAATACCTGCAAATGATGATTCCATGAAAACAATTGGATTAATCGTAAACTATATTGCAGATACCATTATAGAAGCAACTGGTGGCACAGCTCAAATGGATGAGGCTGTTTATACCACCCCGGATTCTGAAACCAGTGAAGAAGAAATAACGGAAGAAAGTTCGGCAGAAGAGAATGCTGGGACTGAACCTGAAAGTGAGCCTGAAGCTGCAGAAGAATCAGCTCAGGCAGAAGAAGAAGTAATTGAGGAAGTTCAAGAAGAAAATCAGGAGTAATTGAAACACATGTCAACAATATCTGCAACAGCAGTAAAAGAATTAAGAGAATTGACCGGAGCTGGAATGATGGACTGTAAAAAAGCTCTTACTGAAGCATCTGGAAATTTAGAGGATGCAATTGATAACCTGCGTAAAACGGGAATTGCAAAAGCGGAAAAAAAATCTGGCAGGTCAGCAAAAGAGGGTCGTGTGTTTCCTTATATCCATCCCGGGTCAAAATTAGGAGTGCTGCTTGAAATTAACTGTGAAACAGACTTTGTAGCAAATACAGATGATTTTAAGGATTTGTGTAAAGATATTTCAATGCATATTGCAGCTTCCGCCCCCATGGCAGTTACTCGAGAAGAAATTCCCTCAGATATATTAACCAGGGAAAAAGCAATATATGCTGATCAGGCTCGTCAAAGTGGTAAGCCTGAAAATATCATTGAAAAAATGACTGAAGGCCGATTAAACAAATTTTATCAAGAAAATGTATTGCTTGAACAGACTTTTGTGAAAGATCCTGATAAAACAGTGAATGATCTTATTACTGGCACCGTAGCAAAATTAGGCGAGAATATAATCGTCTCTAGATTTTCACGCTTTCAGCTTGGTGAAAAGTCCAGTAATTCAGTTCCGGCCGAAAATTAAATTTCAATCATAAATTGCCGAAATTATCTTTTAACCGCATTTTAGTAAAACTTAGCGGAGAAATACTTGCCGGAAAAAAAGGGTTTGGTATCGATCCCGATATAACCAAAGACCTGGCTTTAAAAATTAAAGAGGTTGCAGAAAAGGGAATTCAAGTTGGTATTGTAATTGGCGGAGGAAATATTTTCAGGGGTATCTCAGCAGAATCCAAAGGATTGGACCGCGTTCCTGGTGATTACATTGGAATGATGGCAACAATTATGAATTCAGTTGCACTGCAATCTGCCCTGGAAAGACTCGGGTGTGATACCAGAGTCATGTCCGCTTTATCCATTACTCAATTAGCAGAACCCTATATCCGTAGAAGGGGCATTCGCCACTTGGAAAAAGGCAGAATTGTGATTTTTGCCGGTGGCACTGGAAATCCATATTTCAGTACTGATACAGCTGCAGCCTTGCGAGCAATTGAAATTAATGCAGATGTAATTATCAAAGGCACTAAAGTGGATGGCGTTTATTCTGCAGACCCCGAAATTCACTCCGAAGCTACAAAATATAATACACTTACTTTTAAAGAAGTAATTGAGAAAGAACTGAGAGTCATGGATCTCACTGCGGTCACACTTTGTAAAGAAAATAATCTCCCTATTATCGTGTTTGATATTAAAAGTAAAAATGGATTGGTTGATATTGTCAATTCTGTACCAATTGGTACGACAGTATCCTAAATAGGAGTAATTTAATTATGATAAATGAATTATTTGTAGATGTAAAAGATAGAATGAATAAGGCTGTAGAACACTATCTTCATGAGGTGTCCACTATCAGGACTGGGCGTGCTTCCACCAATATTTTAGATGTGGTTAAGGTAGATTATTACGGTACACCAACACCCTTGAATAATATCGCCCACATTACAGTACCAGAGGGTCAATTAATTGTTATTCAGCCATTTGATCCAAGTAGTTTAGAAATTATTGAAAAGGCAATAATGAGTTCAGATGTTGGACTTACACCGAATAATGATGGCAGCGTAATACGGTTAAATATTCCCTCCCTAACTGAAGAGAGAAGAAAAGAGCTCGTGAAAGTTGTTCATAAAATCATAGAAGAGGGTAGGGTTGCAGTTAGAAATATTCGGAGGGATGCCAACGATCTTTTAAAAAAGAGTGAAAAAGACCATGATCTTTCTGAGGATAATTTGAAACGTGCTACAGATAATATTCAAGAGATGACGGATGAATATATTAAGAATTTAAATCAAATCCAAGATGCAAAAGAGAAAGATATTATGGATTAATTTTGCCCAGTTTTCATCGAAAGCCCTTCAATTTATTGCGGGGCTTTTTTATTTAGGGTCAGTCTAAATAGCTTTCTATTTCCGCCTTGGCAGAAATGATTTCATTTTTATCCAGGTGTAAAATATTTGCAATTTTCTTCACTGTATGATGCTCTAAATAATGGAGTTCACCATCGGCATATGCAACTTCAAATACACAGCTGATAAAATCGAGTTTATCATCGTGGGAGAAATTTTGATTTAATTGAGTACCAAATTGAAATAACCCAGTAGAATTCTTCCATTCTTCATGAGCATTTTGCATTAATGATTTCACAGAAGACTCATCAATGGAGAAAAATTCTTGAAGAATTTCACTAATAGTTATTAATTCCTGCTCTTCTAAAATTTCATCTGCATCTGCCACAGAAAGTAGAATACAGGCTGCTGCCAATTGTGTTTGAGTAGAATCGGTTGTATTTTTCATAGGTGAATTTAAATAAAGTCTAAAATAGTATTCACGATAAATAATTACAATAAAGATTGCCTGCAACTTAAGTAATAGTTTTTTAGAAATAGATGCAAATATTACTTATTTTTATGGTTTTATAATAATTCACAGAGCATGTTTTTTTTCAATTCAATTCTTCTCTGTCCGTAAATTTACCTATCATTTATCTAAGAAAAATAGCATAATGAAAATTATAAAAGTATTTCCAGATAGTTTAGGCGAAACCATTGGTATTCAACCGGGAGACAGATTATTGAAAATCAATGGAAAACGTGTACAGGACGAAATTGATTATCAATTCCGCATAACGGAAGAGATACTTACATTAGATTTCGAAATTTCCGGTCGTTTGGAAAAAGTGGAAATCGAAAAAGAGTATGATGATGATTTAGGTGTTGAATTTGAAGAAATGAAAATCCGCAGTTGTGCTAATGACTGTGTTTTCTGCTTTGTGGATCAAAATCCTCCCGGAATGCGGGAAGGGATGTATTTTCGGGATGGGGATTATCGCATGTCTTATCTTCATGGTCATTATATTACCATGACCAATATGGGGCAAAATGAACTGAATCGTATTGTAGAACAGCGATTATCTCCCCTTTATATTTCAGTACATGTGACCGATATTCAGCAAAGGCAAAAGCTGTTTCTGTATAAAAAGGATGATGGGCTGCTTGAAAAGTTGGAATTCCTCACCAGCAATGGAATTGAACTGCATACGCAGATTGTTTTAATGCCTGATTTGAACGATGGTGATTACCTGATAAAAACGTTGGCAGATTTATACCAATTTTATCCCACTTTGAATTCCTGTACCATTGTACCAGTTGGGCTTACGGGTCACCGAAAGGGATTGATGGAAATTCAATCTGTTGATCCCCAATATGCTAAAAAATTGTTAAATGAAATTCCTCATTTGAGAAAACAATTTCCAGGTGGAAAATCGCCTTTTCTTCTCTACTCTGATGAATGGTTTATTTTGGCAGATCAACCTTTCCCACCACTATCTGATTATGGCGGCTTAGATTTGGCTGAAAATGGAGTGGGGCAGGTACGGCAATTCCTGACTTTGTTTGAAGAAGAATCTCTAAAATTTCCCAATGAACTAAATGTTGAAACCAATATCACTATGGCCACGGGAACATTGATTTATGAGACCTTCCAAAAAGAAGTTCTTCCCGTTTTGAATCAAATTAAAAACCTCACCGTTACCCTTTGTCCCATTATCAATAACTTTTACGGAGAGTCTGTCACAGTTACGGGTTTGTTGACAGGTACGGATATTATTAAACAATTAGCTTCTGAAAAATTGGGTGATGCTGTTTGGATGAGTCATCGTATTTTAAATGATGAAGGTACATTAACATTGGATAATTTGACCCTGGAAGAAATTTCAACTGCAATTGATTGTCCGTTGCAATTGAGTAATGATAGTTTTTTAACACTTTTAAATAATTTAAATCATGCCTAACCCCACCATTGCAATTTTAGGCAAGCCCAATGTAGGCAAATCCACATTGTTTAATCGGTTGGTAGGAAGTGGACATTCCATTGTGTCCCCTGAAGAAGGTGTTACCCGGGATCGGATTTATGGTAGATTTGATTGGTGCGGGAGAGAATTTAATTTAATTGACACCGGTGGATATATTCCTTCATCAGAAGATATTATTGAAAACCATGTGAGGCTGCAGGCTGAAATTGCTTCACATGAAGCTGATCTGGTAATTTTATTGGTTGATGGCCGCTCTCCCATTACATCATCAGATCAGTATTTAGCACAAAAAATACAAAAATCTGAAAAACCCTATATTCTGGCAGTAAATAAAATTGATGAACTAAAGATGGAAGAATCTGCCTTTGACTTTTATGAATTGGGGTTGGGAGAATTTTATACTTTATCTGCACAAAATAATCGCAGTGTAGGGGATATGCTGGATGGGGTTGTGGAAAAACTTCCTGAGAAAGATTTTACGGATGAGCATATGAAAGATTGTGTTAATTTGGCCATCGTAGGCATGCCTAATGTAGGCAAGAGTTCCCTCATGAATGGACTGCTACAAGAGGAGAAATCTATTGTAACACCAATAGCTGGGACAACTAGAGATTCTATTGATTCCTTTTTACGCTATAATAAACAGGATTTCCGTCTTATTGATACTGCCGGTCTGCGCAAAAAATCGAAAATCACAGGTGATATAGAATTCTACAGCACCGTTCGAACTTATAGAGTCATTCAGGATTGCGATTTAGCAGCCGTTCTTATTGATGCAGATAAGGGCTTTAATAATCAGGATAAGGATATCATCCGTTATGTCATAGATTCTGGAAAAGGATTGGTGATTGTTGTAAATAAATGGGATTTACTGGAGAAAGATACCCACACCCAAAAAGAGTATCGCCTTGATATTATTGAAGAGTATCCCATGTTGGAATATTATCCCATATTATTTATTTCGGTTGCCCATAATTTACGGACACGGGAAGTATTAAAAATTTCTCTGGAAATATATAAAGAACGCCAACGGAAACTGAAAACAGCAGAATTTAATGAATTTATTAAAAAGGCTATGGCATATCATTCACCGCCGATTATAAATGGGAAAAATATCACAATAAAATATGGAGCCCAGGTACACCATTCACCCCCCATATTTGCGTTATTTTCAAATCATCCCAACGATATTCCAGTGCAGTATAAACGCTATCTGGAAAATAGCCTTCGTGACAGATTTGGATTTAATGGCGTTCCTATTAAAATATCCTTCAGAGAAAATAAGTGAAAAATATCATCCTGCTTGGCATACTATTTTTGTCATTGGTTTTTGCACGTAGGGATTGTCTTCAATTTGCCCCCAGAGATGTGCTTGGCAGAACCATGAGACCCGATAAAGATACGTTGGCAATTTCTCCATCAGGGCATTTTTATATTCATTTTGACACTACTGGATCTGCAGCGCCTGATTTAACAGATAGCGATGGAAATGGTATTCCTGATTATGTAGATGAAGTGGGAATAATTGCGGATTCTGCCCGTCATGTTTTGGTAAATATAATGGAATGGGTGGAGGAACCATTCGATGGAGAAGGCGGATATGATATTTATATTATGAGTTATGCTGCCGGTGTTTATGGCTACAATTATAAGGAAAATGGGAACACCTCCTATCTCCAAATTGATAATGACTATGTGGGATTTAATTCTAAATTTGATCTTGATCCCCTTGAAATTATGCGAATAACAGTGGGGCATGAATTTTTTCATGCCATTCAATGGGGGTATGAAGAAAATTTGGGTTCGAATAAATATTTTTATGAAATGACATCCATGTGGTTTGAAGATATCCTCATCCCGGATGGAAATGACTATTTGGATGGCTGGGCAGATGATTTATTAGATGACCCTTCAGCAGATATTGATGATACAGGCAATGGCTATGAACTGGCACTCTTTGGGCATTATCTAAGCAGTTTTCTTGATCCTAAGGGAATTGATACTGCCAAGAATAGTACCATTATCAGAGAAATGTGGGAAAGATACGGAAGCACTAATTCCAATGCCTTTTATGCTGTGGAATATGTGCTGGAAAACAACTATGATATTTCTTTCATTGAAACTTGGATAGATTTTATCAGTCGAAATTTATATAATGGCATATACGAAAATATGGACAATCCATTTTATTATTATATTGATCAATCTATAGTTGACCCAATCCGTACAACAACCACCTTACTTTTAGACAGCGCGGACTTTGAATTAGAATTGGATAATAAATCAGCAGCCATTGAATCTTTCCAGATTGGAAGTATGGAATCAATATTTACAATTGAGCATGGTGGGGAGAATTATTCTGGTAGGGTGGCAATAGTATCAAGTAATAAGCCCGAACTCAATAATTTATTTTGGGGAAGTGACACTACCCTTGATGAATCTTATTCGGATGTAAAAGTTCATTTTATTTACGGGATAGATGGGTCATCCGTCACTTTTCTTATTGAAATTACTGCCCATACGGTGCCCCTGCCTCCGTCAAATCTCATGGCAGTTGCGGCTCAGGATAGCATTATACTATCCTGGATTCCCTCTCCCGGTCCGGGTGAAGATTTGTCCTATGTGATATATCGAGAAGGAGATTCGGTTGGTATATCAATTGACACAAATTATGTAGATAAACAGAGTATAGAGGTCGGTCTGCCTTATACATATAAAGTCACCTGTCGTAATGACATTGGAGAATCTAATCCCTCAAGCACCATTACAGTTACGAGTTGGCCAGATGAAGAAAATGTATTAAGTTCTAAAATTATGAATATATATCCCAATCCCATTAGACAGACCCAAGAGCTCATCATATTGTATGCATTAGATTCAGATTATTCAAATCCAATAATTGATCTCATTAATATAAGGGGGGAAGTAGTGAATAGCATTAAATTGTCTTCATTTGCCCAGGGGTGGCATAGGGAAAACATTCATCACGTACTAAATAATAATCCTTCATCAGGGATATATTTTATCCGTCTCAATCCTGAAAAAGTCACTGGACAAGCAGTGAAAATTACCATTTTAAATTAATGGAGGAGGTTACCCTCTCTTCAAAATCAGAGGGAAGATACAGTGAAAAGGGATCCACATTTTCTGCCTTAGCCATACCCGTTTCTGATGTTGCAGAGGTAAAAACAAATTTACAGCAATTAAAAGAACAATTTCCAGATGCGAGCCATATCTGTTATGGCTACCGGGTAAAAGAAAATGACCGTTTAGATGAATTTTCTACAGATGCCGGTGAACCAAAAGGCAGCTCTGGAATCCCCATATTAAATGTCTTAAAACGAAAGCATTTAGTGAATGTGGTCATATTTGTCATCCGTTATTTTGGTGGCAGCAAATTGGGTATTCCCGGGCTGATCCATGCCTATGGCAGGGCAGCTGAAAATGCTATTGAAACAGGAAATCTAAAAAAATGGATATTATATCAACAAATATCCATCTGTTACAATTATGATCTTCAAAAGAAGGTGGATTCGCTGCTTCAGCAGTTTGCAATAAATATTATAAAAATAGAATTTGGTGAATCAATAAAAACGGATATGGAAGTAGAGATTGAAATTACTGAAGCCTTAGCTCAAGATTTACGTGAAATTTCAAACGGTGCAATCAGAATGAAACAAATATCCTAGCCAGTTTTTTACAATCTGGCAGGTTGTCATAGCTGAATTAATTGATTATTGGGTCTCGCACACCTGCCTGGTCAAATCCTCTGGCTCGCAGGGCACATGAATCACATTCACCGCAAGGAACATCTTCATTCTTATAACAACTCCAGGTGAAATGGAGGGGAGCATTTAGGGCAATCCCTTTCTCCACAATTTCTTTTTTTGACAAATTAATGAGGGGAGTAATAATTTTGATTTTTGTTCTAGGCTTGGTACCTCTGTCAATTGCCCGTTCAAAGGCATCGAAAAAGGACCGCCTGCAATCCGGGTAGCCGGAGGAGTCATCTTCCACTGCACCAAAATAAATAGCCTCTGCACCAATTACTTCCGCCCAGCTCACCGCTGCTGACAGGATGTTAGCATTCCGAAACGGGACATAGGAGATGGGAATATCTTCATTCTCTAAATCTGCGGCGGGAACCTCAATATTTTCATCCGTCAGGCAAGAAGCACCGATGTCAGCAAGGTGGGAGATATCTACCACTAATTTTCGTTCAACCTGGTAGTAATCGGCAATTTCGTTAAATGCTGTTAACTCTCGGGACTCAGTTCGTTGTCCATAATTAATGTGCAGAAATACTGGTTGGTACCCATCTTTTATGGCTGCAGCCGCTGTAACACAGCTATCCATTCCACCGGAAACCAATATGACAGCAATTTTCAATTAATAAATACTATTAATTCCGAAACACGTAATCCAAATTCTGGTTGGTGAGTTTGTCGAACCCAAATCCCTAAACCCCTTTCTCTTCCGGACTCCAAATCATCTTATGCATTTGCATTTGCATCCTTACAGGCAGGTTATCAGCCAATATCCATTCCACAATTAACTGAGGGTCAATTTCTCCAAAGGTGGGAGAAAATAATAATGTGCATATTTTGTCTAGGGAATATTCTGTAATTTTATCTTTTGCCCAATCAAAATCTTCACGGTTGCCAATGACAAATTTTACTTCATCATGACCCTGAAGATCATCCACAATGGACCACAGATTCTTCTTTTCCATTTTGCTGCTGGGACATTTAAAGTCCACTATTTTAATAACCTTTTTGGGTACATCAGAAATAGAAAGCGATCCGCCTGTCTCTAACATTACCTCGTAATTACTATTGATCAATTCATGCAGCAGATCAATACATTCTTCCTGAAACAGGGGTTCGCCGCCAGTGACTTCTACCAAATTGCAGTCCCATTGTTGGATTTCACTTATGATCTGAGCAATTTCCATATCCTTACCTTCATAAAAGGCATATTCGGTGTCACAATAACTGCAGCGCAAATTACAATAGGTAAGTCGAATAAAAATACAGGGTCGTCCCGTGTGAGTGGACTCACCCTGAACCGAGTAATAAATCTCATTTATCTTCAGTGCCATGGGGAAAATTTATCTAAGTAATTATCCCACTTTTCACAATTCCCGATCCTTCACGGGAGGAGGTGGTGATGAGCGAATTACAGTCAACCCCTTTATTATTAAATGCGGCTACCATAGCAGATTCAATTTTCACAGCAGTATTTTGTGTGTTGGTTATGGCAAAAACGGTGGGACCAGAACCTGAAATAGTCATTCCATGGGCACCGGCATCCAGGGCAGCTTCTTTTGCTTCGGGAAATCCCGGTATGAGAGTTGACCGGGTGGGCTCGATAATATAATCAAATAAATTATCTTTGAGTAAATTATAGTCATTTTTACAAAAGGCGGCGGTAATACTTGCTGTATTGGCCAGATTAACCACAAAATCTGATAAGGTAACATTCTCAGGGAGTATTTTACGAGAATCCTTGGTGAGGATTTTAACTTTTGGCATTACCAGAATAATGATGAGATCAGAAATAATTCCCAATGGCGTAACTTCTAATGGGTGTAGTGACCGAGTAAGGGTAGCGCCTCCATAAATTGCAGGTGCAACATTATCAGCAAAGTATCCACCACTAACAGAATATTCACCTGCCATAGCTGCTTCAAGTACTTTTTCTTTAGAAAGCGAATTTCCAAACAGGCAATTAACAGCATTGGCACCTGCAACCGCTGATGCAGCACTGCTGCCCAGTCCACTACCAGACGGCATACCTTTGGTAATGGTGAGTGCCACACCATTGGTGATATTCATGAGTTTCAGTGCTTTTTGGGCAGCGATTCCAGCCGTATTTTTATCCGGATTAGTTGAAATGTCGTGATCTGCCTCTAAAACTGCTTCAATTATTAATTTATTTCCGGGGATTTCTCTGGCTTCTACAATATCACCTATCCCTTTAATGGCAAGTCCCAATACGTCAAATCCCGGTCCAATATTACCAATGGTTGCTGGTGCAAATACTCTTACTGATTTCATAAATTTAAAACACTTTCCAGATTTTTTAAATTGGGAGGAATGGTATGGGTTTGATTTGCAAATTGATTTACACTGTTTTTATGGTACTCAACGGATGTATTTGAAAATTTACTGCCATGAGCGGTGAGAATGACAACCACATCCTCATTTTCTTTAATGACTCCATCTCTATTCAGTTTCATTGCTCCAGCTACAGCTACAGAACTATTGGGACAAATAGAAATTCCCAATCGGTCAATTTGTGCTTTCCAGTCCATTAATTCTTTTTCAGATACAGCCTCAACAACTCCGTCAAAATGTTTCAGCTCCCGTATTGCTTTCTTATAACTCACAGGGTCACCAATCTGAATTGCTGAGGCTTTAGTTGGTTTTGCTTTCTGCGGTACTAATTTAGTATATCCATTTTTAAAACTCTCAAACAATGGTGATGCTCCTTCCGTTTGGATACCTGCTAAACGAGGTAGTTTATCAATGATACCCAATTCGTATAATTCTCGTAATCCTTTTCCCAGAGCCGAAATATTACCGGCATTGCCAACAGGGATCACAAACCAGTCCGGAACCTGCCAATTCAGCTGGTGCAGGGTTTCAATGCCGATGGCTTTCTGCCCTTCAATACGGACGGGATTCATGGAATTCAAGAGGTATATCTTATGCTTTTGCGTTAGTTCCTGCACCAGATTCATGCAGCCGTCAAAATCTGTTTCAATGCCAATGGTGAGGGCACCAAATGAAATGGACTGAGCCAGCTGTTCAGGTGAAATTTTACCTTTGGGAAGTAGGACAATACCTTTCATATTTGGGGCAGCGGCAGCGTAGGCCGCCATAGCGGCAGAGGTATCTCCGGTTGAGGCACAGATAACATTTTCACAACCTAAATGATTTGCCCAGGAAACACCAGCTACCATTCCCCTATCTTTAAAACTCAAAGTGGGGTTCAAACCCTCATGTTTTAACTTAATGCTTTTAAAACGGGGAATTGAATGGGTTACATCATAAAGCGGGGTATCACCTTCAAATAGAGTTATAAGCTTATCTTCAGGGAGAGAAGGAAATAACACTGCTTGATAGCGCCGGAAAGCGATATCAGCCATCTGACCATCTAAAGACTTTTTCCAGTCATTTGGATTTGGTATGGATTGGGATAAATCATGAATAACTTCCAGCAGGTCACCACATTCACAGCGGTAACGGATTTCCTGAATATCGTATTCTTTATTACAATAAATACATTTAAAAATGGATAATGCCATTTTAATTGTTACACATTCAATGTTTCCATAAACTCTACTGCGTTCATCTCTTCACAGTTGAAAATAGTTTCTTTCAATTGTTTTTTTGCAGAAGCATCAAATTTATCGCCTGCCAGTGAATTAAACTTATTTTCTAGATCATCCATGGTCATAGGCTCCCTGGGATCACCTTTCGGATATTCCAGGTATTCTTCAAACATTCTGCCATCATTGGTAGTGACCACAACCCTTGATGGCTGTTTAGCTGGGAACATCTTTTCAAATTCCTGTGAGGGTTCTCCAATTATTTTATCAATGACCTCATAAATCCGTGGATCATTTAGTTTTTCATCTGAAAATGAATCGGTGGTTATTTTCTTATCTACCATAGCCACGGCCATACAATAGGGCAGGGAGTGATCTGCCGTTTCCCGTGATTCCGGCCGGTATTTGGTGGGGTCAAAAAGGATATCATATGCCTGTGCAAAGCAGGTCACTTTAACCTCTTTAATATCCGAATATTCCAGGTTATTTCCAATCATAGCATTGAGTACACAAGAGAGGTGGGTGTGGGTTAGGGCTTCGGTGGGGAAGGCTTTCATGCTGCATTCCATAATTTTATAGCTGTCTCCCAATCCCCCCACTAGAGCATCAATATCCCAACTCCATGAGGAAACACCATCACGGCCTTCCATATCTGTTGGTTTCAATGATTCGTCTTTTGCATTCCAGCCAATGAAGGTATCCATGAAACCTTCTTTTCCCTCAAATACCTTCTCAGTACCGGAAAATCCTTTTTGAGCCATGAGTGCTGCAAATACGCCAGATTGTACTGCCATTGGGTCAACGGTATTTTTCATCATGGTAAGTTTACCCGCGGTGGGACAGCCAATGGTATGATTATGACAGCCACTGATTCCAATGGCATGCACCATTTCATCAACCGTTAAGCCTAAGAGTTTACCGGCCACTATAGGTGAAACAAATTGGGTGAGAGTGGCATGATGCCATTTCCTTTCCCGCACACCTGGTTTGGCAAAGAGGCAGAGGCGCTGCTCAAATTCATATGCCAAAACGATGGCAACGATGACATCCTTCATATTGGTATTTACCAGTTCTCCAACAGCCCAAGCTGCAGGAATAATATCTGATGGATGGGAAGGGTCATCTTTCCAGTAAATATCATTAAAATCCAATGCTCGTACCATAAGAGAATTAATAAGAGTTGCATTTACAGCTGGAAGTTTATCACCAAATCCTAGAACGGTGGCGTCACCTTTTCCGCCTATATCAATGTAAATATCCCGAATGATATTCAAGTCTTTTGTATGATACCCGCCATAGGCGCAGCCAATGGAATCGTACATATAACGCTTTACCTCATTAACAACCTCTTCTGGAAGGTCTGCAAATTTTAGTGAAACTGCAAATTCAGCCATTTGTCTTGAAATTGATTTATTCATTTATTTCCTTATAATTTTGCAATAATGGCATCAGCCATTTCTGTCGTAGAAGCAGCCCCTTTTTCAACTACATCGGCTTTTCCCGTCATTTTAGCCATATCATAGGTTTTTACTTTTCCTTCTGATACCACCTTCGACACTGCTTTTCTTATTTTTTTAGCAATTTCCTGCTCATCAATAAAATCCAGCATCATGCAGGATGATTCAACCATGGCAATTGGGTTTACTATGGAAACAGGGTAGTCTGCATATTTAGGTGCGCTGCCGTGCGTAGGTTCGAAAACACCAATGCCAGTTTCTGGATTATATTGGGCGCTGCAGGCAAATCCCAGTCCGCCGATGAGCCCGGCAAAGCCGTCAGAGACAATATCGCCAAACATATTGCCTGCTACAATAACACCGTAATTTTCCGGGTTCTTAGTAAGCCACATCATCTGGGCATCAATATTGGTATTCCACAGTTCAATTTCCGGAAAATCAGCTTTTTGCATCTCTTGCGCCATTTTGCACATCATACCTGAAGTTTCTCGAATTACATTTGGTTTTTCACAGACAGTAACCGATTTATATCCATTATTTTTAGCATGTTCAAAGGCGGCACGGAGAATTCTCTCTGTACATTTCTTAGTAAAGATTCTGGTGGAAACCGAAACCTCCTCAACCGGTGCATCACCAAAATTCTGTCTAAATTTAGGATGAGTCATAAGCGCATCATATACTTGTTTTGGCGGATTACTCCATTCTACTCCGCCGTAGAGACCTTCGGTATTCTGCCGGAAAATAGCCACATCAACTTCCGGTTCCTGGATTGAATCATTGGGGCCACGGCGAATAAAGTTTAAGGGGTTGCCTTTGTAAGTTCGGCAGGGACGTAGGCAAATATCCAATCCGAAATGCTGGCGAAGTCCCACAATGGGGCTGGAATAGACCAAGCCTTTCTCCTGAAGTTCAGGAGAAAGCTCATTAAATGCTTCATCCTTGGGTTTGGATGTAATGGCGCCGAACAGACCGATTTTATGTTCAGCGATAAGATCAAGTGTACGCTGGGGCAGGGGATTACCTTCACTGCGCCAGAATTCCCAGCCGATATCTCCTTCTACATAATTTGCTTCAAATCCAGCGGCATCCAGTACCTTGATAGCTTCATCTAATACTACTTTTCCGATACCATCTCCCGGCATGGCTACTATGGTTCTTTTTGACATAAAACTCCTAATTATTTATTTTTAATAAAAAACGATTATAATAATCTAGTCTTTGTTAATTCGCTCCTTCACCCAGTTTTCCAACCCTTTAGTAAGAATCAGTTCCTGGGCAGCAGTGCCAACCGGATTGATTGGATACTTCTTGCCCCCAATGCTTATTTTACAATTTTTGAAATCTACCTGCATTTTCCATCCCGTTTTAACTGATAATTTAGTTTCTCCAAATTCTGATTTTAGATCGGCTAATAACTCCGGAACCTCAATAACTAGGAATCCATTATTGATGGCGTTTCGTTTATAGGTTTGACTGAATGAGCCAGCCATCACCATTTGGATGCCTCTATACATTAGGGAAGTGGCTGCCTGCTCCCGGGAGGAGCCGGTACCAAAATTATAACCCCCAACGATAATATCTCCCTTCTCCACAATCTTCTCAAATTCTGGATCATAATTTTCCATTACAACTTTTGCCATTTGCTCAGGAGTAAAATCATCAATATATGTATATTTGCCGGGATAAATTCCGTCCGTATTCAGATTATCCTGATAGCAAAAAATAATTTCACCCTCTAATAATTCAGGAAAACCTTCCAATAATCTAACACTGCCTTCTCCGGTTTCAGGTTTTTCATTTACAGTAATTTGTCCATCTGGAGCGCTATTTTCAAATTCAAAGGGAGGAGCTATTTTCCCAGCAATGGCAGATGCCGCCACCACAGAGGGGGATGCCAGGTAAGCTTCAGCAGTGGGATCTCCCATTCTACCCTTAAAATTTCGGTTGGTGGCAGAAATACCCACCTCACCGGGTCCCAGCAACCCAACGCCCAGCCCAATACAGGGACCACATCCTGGCGGTAGGGGAGTGGCTCCGGCATCTACAAGCGTCTGCCAATCACCCCTGGTTTCACTTTCTGCTTGTACTTCACTGGATGCTGCTGCAATATAAAATTCTACTCCTGCTGCAACCTTTTGCCCTTTAATCACTTTTGCAGCATCAGCCAGATCCTGAACCCGGCTGTTCACACAGCTTACAAGATAGGCTTTATCAATTTTGATATTTTTACCTACGGCATCATATAAACTGGTCATTATCTTAACATGATTGGGGCCGGATATATGGGGGCTTACCGAGCCTAGGTCCAACCTGATTTCTTTGGTATAAAAGGCTCCGCTATCTGCTTTGAGTGGATTGGTTATTAATCTTTCAATTCTGACATGATTAATTCGGGGATGACTGCCATTTTCTCCATCATTATCAGAGGGTACACCTTCTAATCCACGCTTGCTGATAAATTCTGCCCTATTCTTAAGCCAGTTGGCAGTGATTTCATCGCTGGGAAATACTCCTGCCAAAGCTCCCCACTCCGTAGTCATATTGGCAATGGTTAGTCTTTCATCAATACTTAAATATGCGATTCCATCTCCAATAAACTCCAGTACATGGTTTAATACTTCATCATTGTTAAACAGGCCGCATAGAGTAATGATGATATCTTTGCCGGTTACACCTTTGCGTAGTTTACCGATCAGCTCCACTTTGGTAATGGGAGGGACCTGCCACCAAGTCCGTCCGGTTGCCCAGAGTGCAGCAGCATCCGTTCGCACAACGGGTGTCCCCAGACATCCCAATCCGCCATACATATTAGAGTGGCTGTCAGACGCCACGGCTAAGGTCCCAGGCCAGGCATAGCCTTCCTCACACATAATTTGATGACCTATACCTCTACCAGCAGGATAGAAGTCAACTCCCATTTCCTTACCAAATGCTTCAATTCCGGCATATTTTTTTAGATTCGTTTCGGATTTATCCTGCACATTATGGTCCAGTGTGAACACAGGCTGCCGTGGATTGGCCATCTTACTGGCACCGATGGCTTTGAATTTTCCCATCACTGCGCCGGTATTATCATGGGTCATCACATGGGTTGGTTGTATGGATATAAAATCACCAGATTTTACTACATGCCCAGGTTCTAATCCCACTGCATGTTGCTGTACTATTTTTTCAATAAGTGTTTGAGTCATATTTTTCTTTAACCACTAATTTCACGAATTACACGAATGCAAAAACCATATTAGTGAAAATCCGTGTCAATTCGTGGTTTATTATGCTTTAAAAGGTTCAAAGGATACGAAGTCTGCATGATGTACGATTATGGATTCCACAGTCCGTTTGCCTAAATCACCTTCCTTAGAATGAGTGCCGATAATATGTTGAACTTCTGGGGGTAAACCGAATCGGGCGGCAATGGCTACACCGCTGAATGGATGCCGGACGATCTTACCATAATCACTGGTAGTTAGTTTCCCTTCTACAATTTCATATTCAAGTAATTTTCCAATATCTATGAGAATGGCGCCAGAAATCAATACATCCATATTCACCTTGATTTCATCACCAAAATTAGCCATCATTTTTTTAGCCATATCCACCGCCAGTTGAACGCATGTCCGTTTGTGATTCATAAATGAAATATTGCAGTCCTTAATGAGCAATGAAAAGGGAATTTCCTCTAAATCCTTTGGCTCTAAGGGACTGTTCTCAATGGCATATACCCATGCGTCCAGGGTTTTGTTTCGCAAGCCTTCATCTTTAATCCAATTAATTTCTGGCCAAATTTTAAAAACTTTGTCTTTCATTTTATCCTTTCTATGCCCATGAAAAATATGAAATTTATGAAAATATTATGAGCTTCTTATTTTTTATTTATTTAGCGGTTCACTTTAAATATAGAATCTAACACCGTTCCATCCACCCATTTAACTACGCCTACCACTTCATCAGAGAAAATTGGTTTATCTAATGGAGCGCCGACTAAATCATCAACTTCTCCCTTAATCTCTTCGATCCTGCGAAGGGGTAAACCGCTTCTCTTGGTCGCCTTAATGAGATCTTCACGCCGGGGATTTATTGCAATTCCTCTTTCTGTTACAATTACATCTATGAGTTCGCCAGGTCCCACCAAGGTAGTGACTTCATCTACAATAATAGGGATTCTATTTCTAAAGGATGGAATAGGTAGAATAGTGCATTTACTGGAAAGGCAATTCTGCCAGCCACCAATACCGTGCAGCATTTGTCCATCAGAATGGGTGACAACATTGGCATTAAAATTGATGTCCACTTCAGTGGCTCCTAAAACGACAGCATCCAGCATGGAGGCAAAATTTCCCTTTCCATGCCAATTATAACTGGTGAAAGGGGAAGTATTTACATGACCAGAATTTTCCCGCATGGAGCGCACACCTTCTAAATCAAAAGTCTGGCCATCCAGAATATAATCGGTTAATCCTTCTTCAAGCATCTCAACCAGGTATTTGGTAGAGCCACCCCGGATAAATCGAGCCTTGATACCTGCCTCAATCATCATTTCTTTTAAATAAATGGCAAAGGCAAGAGCGGTACCGCCAGCGCCGGACTGGAAGCTGAAACCAGCTTTCATAATGCCGGCAGCCTGGACAAATTTAGCGGTAAGTTCAGCAATATACAAACGATCTGGGGATTTGGTAAGAAGAGTTGTCCCGGATACAATTTTGTCAGGATCACCAATTTTATCCATCACCACCACATAGTCTACATTATTTCCTTGTATTTGCCAGGGGATGCAGGGGAAGTCCACCAAATTATCGGTAACCACTATTACTTTATCAGCATAGAGAGAATCAACCAATCCAAAGCCTAACAAGCCGCAGGCTGAGGGACCTCTGTCACCAGTGCAGTTGCCAAAGGGATCTGCAGTGGGAGCCGCTATTACGGCAACATCAATATGGACTTCACCATCCTGAACTGATTGCCAACGCCCGCCGTGGGATCGAAGAACAGCCAATCCGTTCATTTTACCATCGGAGGCATATTTCCCAAGAGGTCCATTCATGGAGCCTTCAATATGGCTAATGACTCCATTTTCCATGTGCTTAATCATGGGTTCATGGCAAGGGAATGAAGCTGAGGGGAACCAGCGTAATTTCTTTTTCCCCATTTTAGCCAATATATCAAAGACCTGATTCATTACCAGGTCACCATTGCGAAAATGATGATGATTGGAAATGGTCATTCCATTTTTGATATTACACTTATCAAGGGCTTCCTTAAGGGAAGAAACTACTTTATCTCCAGAGGATGGAAAATCTTGGCAGGTTCGGATAGGAGGAGCCGCTTTAACTCCATTTGGTGAATGTTTACCAATACCTTTAAAGGGAATTGATTTAACACCATTTACTATGGTGGGTACCATTCTTCCGGCTTTGTTTTTAATTAATTTGAGTTTCTGTCCCATAGATGTTTTACCACTGAGACCACAGAGAACACAGAGGAAAAGAAATAATAAAAAATCTCAGTATCTCAGAATCTCTGCGGTTCAATTTTTCTTCCAATTTTTATTGAGTAACTTTGTAGAAATTGCTAATTCCACAGTATGTAAAGCCCGTTTCACTACTGGCGGATCTATCATTTTACTGCCCAGCGACACCACACCTAACCCTTTTGTTTCTGCCTCATCAAATGCCAAAACAACCTTTTTAGCTTTTTCAATTTCAGATATAGTAGGAGCAAACTCTTCATGAATGGGTCTAATCTGCCGGGGATGGATGCAGCCCTTGCCATCAAAGCCTAATTCTTTAGCCTCTTGCACAGAAGACCTCAATCCCTCATCATCACCCACATCACTGAAAACTGTGTCAATTGCCTGTATCCCAGCAGATCGGGCAGCATTTACAACCTGGCTTCTGGCAAATAAGGATTCCCTGCCCTGATTCGTCCGTTGTACGCCGATGTCGGCAGTGTAATCTTCTAATCCGATTGCTATGGCTACATTATTTTTACTGGCTTTGGCAATTTCTAAACTATTTAGTATCCCCTTTGCACTTTCCAGGATGGGCATGAGATAGACCGGTTCTTTTCTACCACAATCCTTTCTGATATTCTGGATTTTATCATCCACTGCTTTTAGCTGTTTGGCATTTTCCACTTTTGGTACCAAAATGAGGTGTACATTATGTGGAACGATCGCTTCTAAATCTTTCAATCCCAATTTCCCCTGGTTAATTCGTACCATCCGCTCTGCACCAAAAAAATCAAGTGTCATCAGGGCATTCCGTACAATTAAGCGGGCGGCATCCTTTTCCGAGGGCGTCACTGAATCCTCCAAATCAAGAATTACCGCATCTGGTTTATGAATTCCGGCATTGAGCATGAGTTTTGCCTGGTTACCGGGAAGATACAGACGGCTCCGACGGAAGCGATCTCTTGCAGATTTATAATGAACATGTTTGTTGAAGAGTGGAAGAGATTCGTTTATAGTGCCGGGGTGAGCTGCTTTTATTACAGCCTCAATTCGTGCCTGAAGGACAAAATACTGTCCACCATTATCAAATACAGAAAGTTTTCCATGTTTTATTTTCAGGTCAGTAAGCGATTTTTGAGAAGTACTTTCTAATTTTGAAAGGTGGAGAACCTTGGTTTTAGATTGGATATCAATATTGATTCCACCAGAATTTGCAGGCACAAATTCTACAAAAAAATCTGACTTAGTTGTTGGATTTCCGCTGGTGAAATTCTTCTTTGGCATTGATCTCTTGAAAGAGTATTAAATAATAATGAAAATTAAGATGTGAAAGTTAATGTATTCTAATTGCATTGACCTTACAATATTTCTGATGAAAATAAATAGGATTTTTATTTTTTTAGATTTAATCTTTGAGTAAACTACGGGGTCAATCAAGGTATAAAATGGAGTAGAATATGAAGTATTTTTCAATTATATATTATAGTGTCTTAATGGTATCATTGTCATTTATGGCAGAACATCCTGAACATCCTGAACACCCAGAGCACCCGGAGCATCCAAGTAAAAAGACCTCCCAAATTTCTGCGCAGGCTGTTGGAAAGGCTGTGGCTGAATTTATAGCAAGTGATGCAAAATTAAAAGGAGGTAAATTCATGGTGTTTGATGGATCTGCTAAAGAAGTACTGCAGCTGGATCTACTTAAAATTCACATGGATAAACTCACCGGCTTAGGAAATGATTCCTATTTTGCCTGTGCTGACTTTAAGGCTTCAAATGGGAAGGTCTACGACTTGGATATTTTCATGAATGGCGAATCAACCGATGACTTAGCTGTGACGGAAATTTCTGTTCATAAGGAAGATGGGGTAGAACGCTATGGCTGGCAGGAAAATAGTGGAGTTTGGGTAAAAGTGAATAAATAAATCTGTAAAACGTAAATAGTTAATAGAATGTAAGTTAGCAAGCAATTACGTTTTAATAATTACATATTTTATCCTAAATAATAGCACTAACTTTCATTTGATAATGTAATGCCGAAGTAGTACCATAAAATAAACTTGCGGGGGTTCAAATTATTGGAGCCCTACTGTTTATTGGCTGGATTTCGAAAAATAACGTTCATAAAGTACCCTGGTGAAACCGGTTTCCTGACTGTAAATAAGGAAAGAGGTGACCAGAAAACTGAATAAAATTACCATATAAACCACCGCTCGTATTTCTATAAAGGTACTCTCTACTTCCATGGGTAGTCCCATGTGCATAGGGACTTCTGCCAGCACTGCCGCCGCCAACCCTTTGGGGATAATAAAGGAGATCATGGCTGCCTCACTAATTGGTGTTTCTCTGCTAATCAGCAGTCTGCTTAATAGCAGACGACCGCCATAAATAAGAATGGTTAGTAAAATTCCAATAAACAGGATCTTGGAATTCCCAAATTGAATGGACATCCCTAGAAAAATAAAAAAGAAGGTTTTTACCAGAAATATGACTTCTGAAAAGAGCGTCTTCTCAATACTGGTAAACTCGGTTAAGTGGTCAGCGCCGAACTTCTGCACAATACTGAGGGGAATTTTCTTTGAATTTGCCAATACTACACCAAATATTAAAACTGAAATAGGACCGCTATACCCAAGATTTTCGGATAAGCCATACAGAAGGAAGATAAATGCCAGGGAGGTGAAAATAGTATTGGGGAATTTGCGGATTTTCTCCAAAATTGTTGACCAGATTACAGCGCCCCCAAAACCCACCGCCAGCGACATTGCCATTGTAGCGATAAGATTGGTTCCGATAAATTCCATTAAAGTCTTATGGCCCGCCTGAAAGGTTTTCATTATTCCCAGGGCAATGATAATACTCAATACATCAGTAATAGCAGATTCTACCACTAAGGTTGATTTTGTATTTTCGGAAAGATCTAACATTCGGACAATGGGAACCACTACTGCTGGTGAAATACTCCCTAAAACTACGCCAATAAAAAGTGCTGGCATGAGGTCATTCCCCATAATGTAATATGCTATTCCGGTGGTAATAAGTACCGTGAAAATAAAAGTTGCCAATGTGAGAACAACACAGTCCTTTAGAGAAGTTTTCAGGGTGTCCAGAGTTAAGTGACTGCCGCCTTCAAACAGCATCAATACCAATGCCACTGCACTAAGCAGGGGACCCACATAGCCGAAATCATCTGGTGATAGGATACCAAATAAAGGACCAATCAGAATTACAATAAATAACAGGTGCAGAACATCCGGAAATCGAGTGCGTTCAAAAAGTGCTGTAAAAAAATGGGCTGCAAAAATAATGAGTCCCACATAAAATACAAAAGTTGAAATAGTTTCCATTAATTAGATCTTTTTTGATTCTTATAAATTAGACAATTAGACTGGTATCAGTAAATAATTTTTGAAATTGATTTATAATAACTTAAATTAATTTTATTTTTTTTAATGTGAAGATTAATAAAAAATGTTAAACAATTTAACTTTGAATCTGAACAATTGTGTTTTATTTGGTGAAGCCCTTCTTTAAGTAATTGAATAGCAGAAAAAAGCAAGATCATCTGATGAACAACATATCTGATATTGAGTTGTTTTAAATTAATTTCACTTTCCAATAAATCAATTATTTCTTTTTTCAGTTCATTTAATTTCTTTTTTAACAGTTGAGTAATTTCAGGTTGATCTTGAATACCAACTAATTCTTTTTTCAGGTGCTCAAGAAATGTAGTATGGATTTGAAATTTCTCCATATCCCTGAGAATCTGCATGCGCAGAGTATTATGGGTGCCCTCCCAATTTTCCAGGACAATACTATCCCGCAGTAAACGGGGCAGGGGCGAAAAACTCTCAATAGCTCCATTGCCTGCTAAAACATCAATAGCATGATGGACATGTTCGACCATCCAAAAAGCAGTGATATATTTGTTTAAATTAGCCAGCAAGCGGAGAAGTAAGGCATCCTTTGAACTGGAATTTTTACTCGAATCATACTTGTCCTGCAGAGAGGTAGTGTGCATTATAGCTGCGAGCATTGCAGTATTTTCTGCTTTAATTTTTGCCAGGTTTTCCATAACCAGAGGATAATGAATGATTGGGTTCCCAAATGCATGCCGGAAGCGGCTGTAACTATGGGCTATCTGGTAAGCACGATAACTGATACCCAGGGTTGCAAAGCTATTGTATAGGCGGGATAAATGCAGAACATTGGACATGAGTGATTTAAACCCCTCCTCAACTGGCCCCATAGGGATAGCCCATGCTCCTTCAAAATCTATCTCACCTGATGCCATGGTCCGGGTGCCTATTTTTTCCTTCAAACGTCGGATAGAGTATTTATTCCGTTCACCGTTTTCTAAAATTGCAGGAACTAAAAATAGTCCCAACCCTTTTGTTCCGGAAATTACTTCATCATACCGTGCCGTAATGAGGATTAGATCAGCATCCGCATTACTGCAGAACCACTTTTCACCATATATTTCCCATTCACTGTTGGGAGCCTTTGTTGCTTTGGTAGCATTTTTACCCACATCTGAACCGCCCTGAACTTCAGTAACAAATTGCGCTCCAGTATAGTTCGTTTCAAAATTGGGGTCGGTTAACTTCTTCCAATAATTTTTCTTTTGAGGAAAATCGGGTGAATTCCGAAATACTCTAAGAATACCAGCGGTGCATGCAATGGGACAGTTATGGCCAGCTTCTCCCGCATGGCTACTCAAAAAGAAATAACATAAACTTTCAAGCAGGTTTCCTGGTTTATTAGCCAATTTCATCATACCTGACCCATAAATGATTTTTCCTGCCTCAATATAATTTGGATGGTGGACAATTTCATCTGTGAATTCCCCAATTCCGGAATATTTTTCCAGTCTGGGGAGGTTTAAGCGATAATCATTTTCGTTGACTAAGGGTTCTAATTTTCTGGCTACATTTCCCCCAAAATCATATAATTGTTTGGATAAGCTATCCGCTCTTTTGGTGTAATAATATTGAATGGAATGCTGAAAATCAGGATTCTCCTGATAAATATTTTTTCTGAGTTCCCTTTTCCAATGAATTAAATCATTGCGGCCTTTTTGTGTATTATTCATAATTAAATAGTATTAAGTATTTTCTTGATTCGTTAAATTGGTTTCAATTCCAATGCATCCCGGCTCATATAGGTCGCCCACAGCGCCATGATAAGGGAGGGGATATAAGCTGCTCCGAATAGGACTTTAAAGAAGGGAGGATTCCAATAAGCCAGCAGAGCAAAAAATACCAAAAAGTTAGTTTCCCACCCCATCCAGATATTTAAATATTTAATCAACCATGAATTTCCATGGGGATTTTTCAGATGCTGCTGCATCAGGAACCAGGCATACCAGCGGAAACAGAGGAATTCCAATACCAGCATAGTTCGATGCAGCCATTCTGGCGCAGGCCAGTTTTTCCATATATTGAATGGCTCAATTGGTAAGGGCCAGAGAAAGTGAATTTCACGAAACCAAAAAAAGGTATCCAAAACGATATGGGTGAGCATTCCCAAAACTAATCCCTTGCCAACTGATTTTAGGGTGGAATTATTTTTCCATTCCCCCCAAATTGCAAAAAAGAGATATATTAATATCAGGGTGAAAAAACTGTGTGAAAATGTTCTGTGCAGGATTGTTTCTGCATCATGAATGGTTATAAAAATAGACCCGATTGCAACGGCGATAACATCCAGGTCAGGTAAAATTGCGCCAAATATTATTGCTGGGAAGAGCCTTGTTTTATGAGATAGAAATCGTCGAAATTGATTTCCAAAAGCGGCGTGTAATCCAGCTTGGGGCATATTAATATATAAATCCGTCAAATGGCTGCATATATCAATTTACATATTCATTGGTTAATTGAACGAAATCATTTTTCAGGGTAGAAAATTAAAGAGTAAATTTAGCAACCTGATTAAGGTGAAAAAATATGCAGAAAAAATCATGAATGAAAAATCCCGAAAGCAATCCTTACGGATGTTATCCTACGGGGTGTATGTCCTCTCCTCTATGAGTGAAGGTACGTATTGTGTCTCAACAGTTACTTGGGTAAGCCAGGCATCCTTTGAACCACCGCTGATATCAGTCTGCATTAAAAGGGAAAGCGCCTCCTATGAAATTGTCAAAAAGAGAGGTGAATATTTTCTTCATATATTAGGAGAAAATCAACAGGATATGGCCTCATCTTTTTTTAAACCCACCGTACTTGAGCATGGGAAATTGAATGGACATGAATTTAGATTGTATAATGAGCTGCCATTACTTAAAGAAGTTCCTGCCTATCTCCAATGTAAAGTAGTTGAGATATTAGAAAATGGAGATCATCCCCTGTTTTTAGCAGAGGTAGTTGATGCAGTAATTAATTATGATTGCAAACCGCTAGAATTAAGAAAAACAAACTGGTCTTATGGTGGCTGATCCTTCTTCGAAAATAAATGAGTTGAAAATTCATTTGGAAGCACTGTTTAATTTTGCTTCACAGGTTCCTTATAGCCAACAGCATCTTCTCCCGGCAATCCAGGCTGGAAAATCATTAATTGGAATAAAACCAGATGATCCCCCTAAAAACTTATTGAAATGGCTGGAAGGGTATGTGAAAGAATTTTCCCTGGGAAAAGAGGAAAATGTTAAAGAAATAAAGCAAAAATCTCCTGAAGTTATTGAAATAACAAAATTAGGAGAATTGGTCAATGCAAATCAGAAAACGGAAGCTTTAAAATATCTCCAATTTTTAAAACAAGTAGCAAACCAGGAATATATTGCTGAATATTTAATGGAACTGGCAACTTCAAAGTCCCCCTTTCAGCTGATGTTTTGCTGGTATATATTTAAAACGATAAGGCATACAGAGAATGAAAACCAATTTTTACTGCTTGAATTGGGAATCTCTTGTCTGATGGATGAAAATAAGAATAAAAATGCCAATCAATTTGAGCTAATCTGCTATCAAAACCAGATTCTAAATACAGCCATGATTCGGTCTGAAACTATTATTCCCAAATTGAATGAAATGGTTGAGATTGTTAAAACTGAAATATCTGAAAATGGTTATACTTTTATTCTACAGGAATTGGTTCCATTAATTTATGAAAGAAAAGAAATGGGGGTATGGACATTTTTATCTGGATTGAACATGGAAGAATTGAATCCTGAATTAATATTACGATTGGATGCGGTGAGATCAGCAGTTAGATATTCAAGCAATAAAAATGATTGGTTTATGGGAAAAATAATTAATTCTCGAATAAAAACAGTATGTTGAACCAAATAGGAAAATGGAAAATATTTCCATTAGAAACTGGCGATTTCCGTTTAGATGGTGGTGCCATGATGGGCTCTGTACCCAAGACGCTCTGGGAAAAGACAAATCCTGCAGATAAATATAACCGCATTGACCTTTCCCTGCGCTGCCTGCTATTGGATGACGGTGAAAACAGGGTATTAATAGATACAGGACTGGGAACCAAGGGAAGCGAGAAATTCAAAACGATGTTCCATATTGTCCAGCCTGAAAATCCTTTAAAGAATGCGTTGAGTAAAATCGGTTTTTCACCCAAAGATGTAACTCACGTTATTTTTTCCCATTTACACTTTGATCATGCTGGAGGGGCAACGGAACTCAATCAGGATGGGCAGCCGGTACCTGCATTTCCTAATGCGGAGTATTTTATTACCGAGTCCCAATGGAAGCAGGCCAATCAACCCAATACCAGGGACAGAGCCAGTTTTCAGCAGGCGGATTTTCTCCCATTGCAGGAAGCAGGATTGCTGCAGCTCATTCCTGAAAATACAACTATTATAAATGGGATATCCACCTATTGCGTGCATGGGCATACCTGCGGACAGCAACTCGTAAAACTGGAAGATGGTGATGAGGCTTTGATCTTTTGCAGTGATTTAATTCCTCTTAAATCTCATCTGCAAATCCCCTGGATTATGGGTTATGATCTGAATGCATTATTGACATTAGAAGAGAAAACTCAATTTCTGTCACAGGCCGGCGATGAGAACTGGTGGCTGGTGTTTGACCATGATCCTATAACATCAGCCGTTAAAATTAAGCAGGGGGAAAAATATTATGATATAGTGGATGAAGTGTTGAGGAAGTTTGACTAAAGAAGAGCAATTATTTAATCAGGGTATTACCGCATTCAATAATAGGCAATTTTATGATGCCCATGAGTATTGGGAGGAATTATGGCTGGAATACAAATTGGATGATGCGAAATTTATTCAAGGATTAATTCAATTGGCAGTGAGTTACTTTCATTTTTTTAATAAAAATTTAAATGGCGCCAGAAGCATGATGAAGAAATGTCTCACTAAATTTGAACCATATCAAAATGAGAGAGGTATGGATATTCAGGGTTTAAAAAAGCAAATAATTACGGTACAAAACTATTTTAATGAAATTATGGATACATCAGTTATTGCGGATAGATATATTATAACACTTAAAGTATTACTTGACTAATATGACTGTTTTAGCCTGGATGGATGATTGGCAAATGAGCGCTCGCCTTGCCAAACTTTCTACAATATATTCTTATCAACTCATTTTCTGTGAAAACCTTAAAGAATTATCTGAACCTGATGCTCAAAATTTGATGATTATTGATTTGAGAAATATGCAGAAAGAAGATTTAGAACGAATTCAACATATTGGTAATGATAGCAGTATTTTCATTATAGGTTATGCTCAATTAATTAATGGTAAACAGATGAAATATTTTAAAGCGTATGGATGTGATATGGTACTAAGGCGTAATAAATTACTAAAAAATTTAGAATCAATATTGAAAAAAATAAATAATGCCAGTTGAATCCCTGAAAAAAAAGCAAATTCGCATGGAAAATATTGTTTCAAAATTGAAAAAGGAATACCCCGACTCAAAATGTTCTCTTAGATATGAGTCCTCTTTCCAATTGTTAACGGCTACAATACTGTCTGCTCAATGTACAGATGAACGAGTTAACAAGGTAACCAAGGGAATGTTCTCAAAATATCCAACTCCAAGTGATTTTGCAAATCTTCCCTTAGAAACAATCAAAAAAGAAATTTATAGTACCGGGTTTTATAATAACAAAGCAAAATCAATAAAAGCAATGGCTGAAATGCTAGTAAACTCCCTTAGTGGGGATGTGCCAAATACTTTGGATGAAATGGTGAAACTTCCTGGAGTTGGTAGAAAAACTGCCAATGTTGTATTGGGTAATATTCAGGGAATTCCGTCAATCGTAGTAGATACGCATGTTACCCGGATAACCAATCTGCTAAAATTTGTAAAGACAAAAAATGCGGTAAAAATAGAATCTGAATTATCAAAATTAATTAATAAAAATGACTGGACACTTTTCGCACATCTTCTCATTGATCATGGCCGAGCAGTATGCATTGCAAATAGACCGAAATGCAATAGTTGTGTGATATCCAATTTGTGTCCATCAAAATTAGGAGATACTTAAAATGGATCAATTATTTAATAAAGCTGAGTTTTACCTTGCATTACAGTCCTGTGGATTGGGAGTAATTGTGGGTGTTATTTTTGCCATTTTTGGCTTGAAACCTCCATCCCCAGACAATATTGCCGGCATTATGGGCATTGTTGGTATATTTTTTGGTTGGGTAATCATGGGTTATTATTTCAAGTAAATTTCTACAAACTCCCATTGGGTAAATTCATATAGAACCTGTAAATTTTATATTCTGTAAATATTTGCAGAATACAATAAAATAAAAGGGATTTTCACCAAGACCAATTCATATGCCATTTATTACCAAACAATATAAATTCTGTGCAGCGCATCGCTATTGGAATAACCGTTGGACAGAAGCAGAAAATTTTGAAAATTTTGGTGACGACATTTATTTGCATGGTCATAATTACAATCTGGATATTACCATTTCTGGAGAAATAAATACTGATTCTGGGTTTATTGTAAATCTGCAAAAATTAAATAATATTGTTCAAGAAAATGTTATTTCAATAATGGATCATAGCCAAATCGAAAAGGATATTGACTGGTTTGAAAATCGTCAACCTTCTACAGAAAATATGGTGGTATTCATTTGGGAAAGGTTGGTAGGTAAAATTCCATCACCTGCCAAACTTCATTCAATAAAGCTCCAGGAAACGCCAACCATATCAACAATTTACTACGGGTCAAAACCATAATGACTGAAAAGAATGCATCAAAAATTGAATCGCTGATTAAAGAATTACTTATCGAAATAGGGGAAGATCCAACAAGAGAAGGTTTGGTGAAAACCCCAGAACGGGTTGCAAAAGCCTGGCAATTTTTAGCAAATGGGTATAAAGAAGACTTGGGATCAATAATTAATGATGCCATATTTCGGGAAGATTATGATGAAATGGTAACGGTGAAGGATATCGATTTTTTCAGCTTATGTGAACACCATTTGCTTCCATTCTTTGGAAAGGCTCATGTCTCATATATTCCTAATGGAAAAATTATTGGACTTTCCAAAATTCCTCGAATAGTTGACATGTTTGGGCGAAGACTTCAAGTGCAGGAAAGAATGACCCAGCAAATTGCTGAAACTATTAATGATGTTTTGTCACCTAAGGGAGTTGCAGTTGTATTGGAAGGCCAACATATGTGTATGCAAATGAGAGGTGTGGAGAAACAAAATTCCTATGCCACCACCTCAGCAATGATTGGGCAATTCCGAAAGGACTCCAAAACCAGAGATGAATTCTTAAAGATAATTTCAATGAGGAAATGAGGACGGAAATTAGAAACTTGAAATTTGAAAACAATTATAATTTTGAGACTAAATGTGTACAATCTTAAATCTTATATCTTAATTCTTCAATTATGTCCTCTTATGAAGTAATCATAATAGGTGGCGGACCCGGTGGGTATGTAGCCGCCATCAGAGCAGCTCAATTAGGGAAGAAGGTGGCTGTTGTAGAAGCCAATCATTTAGGTGGAATCTGCCTTAATTGGGGCTGTATTCCCACTAAGGCACTGTTGAAAAATGCAGAAGTATTTGAGCTTGTCCAAAATGCAAAGAAGTATGGGATAGAAACAGGGAAGGTCTCGGTTAATTGGGAGAAAATGATTAAACGATCCCGGGATGTAGCGAAACGGCTTTCAAAGGGGATTGAATTCCTCATGAAAAAAAATGAGATTGATTATATTCCAGAACGAGGAAAATTGTTAGGAAGCGGAAAAGTCGAAACCACTGATGCGGATAGAAAAAAAACTGAGATTTTAGCTGACAATATCATAATTGCAACCGGGGCGCGAGCCAAATGGTTTCCGGGGATGGAGCCGGATGGCAAGCAAATAATTACCTATAAAGAAGCTATGATCCCGAAGAAACAGCCGAAATCAATGGTCATAATTGGTGCCGGAGCCATTGGTGTGGAATTTGCCCATTTTTACCATACTTTTGGAACAGAAGTTACACTCATCGAGGCTCTTCCAAATATCTTACCTATGGAAGATTTAGACATTTCTAAAGAACTTGAAAAAATATTCAAGAAACGTAAAATGAATATTCTTACGAATACGATGGTGGACAAAATTGAAAAATTAAAGTCTAAGGTGAAAGTTCATTTAGAGAATGGTGAGATTGTTGAAGCCGAACAAGCGCTCATCGCTGTGGGTGTTAAAGGGAATATTGAAGACCTGGGACTTGAAGATTGCCGCATTGCGGTTGACAAAGGCTGGATAAAAATAAATGAATACCTGCAGACATCCCTCCCTAATGTGTATGCCATTGGAGATGTGGCCGGCCCCCCCTGGCTGGCGCATAAAGCCTCAGCAGAAGGCATCATAGCTTCAGAGCATATAGCCGGACTTAATCCCGAACCCATGAAGTATGATAATATCCCCGGCTGTACGTATTGTCATCCCGAGGTAGCCTCAGTAGGGCTCACCGAAAAAGCAGCTCTAGAAAAAGGGTACGAAGTAAAAATCGGTAATTTTCCTTTTAGGGGATTGGGAAAATCCATGGCCGTGGGAGATACAGACGGATTTGTAAAAGTAATCTATGATGCCAGATATGGTGAAATGCTGGGCTGTCACATTATTGGCGCTGAAGCCACCAATCTTATAACCGAAGCAGTAATCGCCCGTAATTTGGAAACAACCCACCATGAAGTATTAAAGACCATACATCCCCATCCAACTCTGTCTGAAGCTATAATGGAAGCCACTGCCGATGCATTGGGGGAGGGGATTCATATTTAAATGTTTTGAAATTTGAAAATAGAACATTAATAACAAATACCCAAAACGATAATCAATGGCAAAAAAAGAAATTAGAAAATCTCAGAATAGAAGAATTAAATAAAAAGAAAAACAGGGAAAACTTGTATTGATGATTCTTGGTAGCGCCGCATTGATAGTTTTAATTGCAAACGGCATAATATATTTTAAAAACCAATCCTCTTTCTCCTGGACGAATGTTGGAATTATATTTGCATGCGTTCCAATTTCCATTGGCCTCTATAGTGGAATAAAACAAATTGATGCAGAACTTAAAAATAGAGAAGAAATTGAATCTGATAATTAATATATCACAATTTCAATTAGAATTTAATTGAACCCATTAGTAGAAATAGCACCAAGACTAATTATATTGGATAAACCAGATTCCCTCTGGGAATATCTTTCAGCTGATAATGAAATTCAATATTTTTACTTAGGTCGTCAATCCTACCAACCAGTATGGAAACTCCAAAAGCAGCTTCATGCTAAACGGGTGGCTGGCGACATCCCGGATGTGGTATTATTTGTGGAACATGATCACGTCTATACCTTTGGGAAAAATGCGGACACCAATAATTTATTAGAGTCTAAGCCAAGGAATGCAGAGGTAGTGCAAATTGACAGGGGTGGCGAAGTAACTTACCATGGTCCCGGTCAATTGGTCTGTTATCCCATTATTGATTTGCATGATTATAAAATGTCCGTTTCCTGGTATATGCGTCTGCTGGAAAATGTTGTCATAGATTGTCTGAAGTCCTATGGAATTGAATCGGGGCAAAAGGAAGGACTCACAGGTGTTTGGGTGGATGATGATAAAATTTGTGCCATGGGAGTGCGACTCTCAAAATGGGTCACCATGCATGGATTTGCACTGAATTTAAATCCGGACATGACTTATTTTGATGGGATGATTCCCTGTGGAATTTTTGAATATGGCGTTACCTCATTGGAGGATTTGGACATTCAGTTTAACAGTGATGATATCCGGACTGAAATTATGAATTCATTTAATTATTTTCTCTCAAAGGATACAAATGAAGTTTAAGGGATTTACAAAAAAACAATTATTGGAAATCTATCAGCAAATGGCATTATCCCGTTACTTGGATGACAAACAGTTAATATTACTCAAACAGGGAAAGGGCTTCTTTCATATTGGTGGGGCTGGTCATGAAGCTGCCGGCATGGCTGCCGCCCTGGCATTCAAACCTGGCTTTGATTATGCCTATCCTTATTATCGAGAACAAGCCTTTTGCTTAGGCTGGGGTATGACCAGTAGAGAACATCTTTTGGCATTTTTAGCAAAGGAAGATGACCCAAGTTCAGGTGGGCGACAAATGCCGCAGCATTATGGGCATAAAGAATTAAAAATCGTAAGTCAGTCAAGCTCTACCGGAACCCAATTTCTCCAAGCCGTAGGAGCTGGATTTGCTCTCCAGAGAAATGGAGAAAATGGAGTTGTATATACCAGCTCCGGTGAAGGGACATCCAGTCAGGGAGATTTTCATGAAGCCTTGAATTGGGCCAGTAGAGATAAATCGCCAGTAATTTTTCATATTGAAAATAATGGCTATGCTATATCCGTTCCTATTGAAGACCAAACTGCCGGAGGGTCAGTCTATAAAATAAGCGCTGGCTATGATAATCTGGCACGCTTTAATGTGGATGGAACTGATTTCTTTGAAACCCATCTCGCCTTTAAAAAAGCTGTAGAAAGGGCTCGTAGAGGAAAGGGACCATCCCTTATTCAATCGGATGTTGTACGCTTATTGCCACATTCCTCATCTGATGATCAGCGGAAATATCGCCCTAAAGAAGAATTAGAAGCAGATCGAAAGCGGGATCCCCTGTTGGTATTCGCAAAGACCTGTATTCTTAAAAAAATAGCAAGCCAGAATGATTTTGACCTTATAATGGAAAAAGTGAAAACTGAGGTAGATTCTGATGCTGAATGGGCTGAGGTGCAAGCTGATCCCAATCCAGAAGAAAGTATGAGTAATATTTTCGCTGAAAATACCAAATTCACTCAGACCGAGCCCCAACCTAATGCCTCAGAAAATATTGTACTGGTAGATGCCATTAATCATGCCTTAGATGAAGAGTTGACCCATAATGATAAAATGATGGTTTATGGTCAGGATGTTGCCGGGGGAAAGGGAGGAGTATTTACAGCTACTCGAGGACTTACTGATAAACATGGTGTTAATAGAGTATTTAATTCCCCCTTGGCAGAATCATCCATTATAGGGACTGCCATTGGTCTGGCAACTCTTGGGTACAAGCCTGTAGTTGAAATTCAGTTTGGCGATTATATCTGGTACAGCATGATGCAAATACGAAATGAGGTTGCAACCATGCGCTATCGTTCCAATGGAAAATGGAGTTGCCCCCTTGTCATGCGAGTTCCTGTTGGTGGATACATTCATGGGTCACTCTGTCACAGCCAATCTATTGATGGTTATTTCACCCATTTACCTGGAATTTATATTGCCTATCCCTCCAATGCGTCGGATGCAAAAGGATTATTGAAAATGGCCTGTCGGATGGATGATCCGGTCATGTTCATGGAACATAAAGGATTATACCGTCAGGGGTTTGCATCGTCTCCTGAACCCGATGAAAATTATCTCCTTCCATTTGGAAAGGCTCGTATTGTTCAGGAAGGCTCAGAAATAACCATTATTACCTGGGGAGCATTGGTGCAAAAATCAATTGAAGCTGCTCGTAATTCCGGACTATCCATAGAAATAATTGACCTGCGAACTTTAAATCCCTTGGATATGGAAACTATTTTAATATCCCTCCAAAAAACGAACCGCGCCATTGTGGCTCATGAAGATAATCTCACCAATGGGTTTGGCGCTGAAATTTCCGCTAGAATAAGCGATGAAGGGTTTAAATATCTGGATGCGCCCATAAAACGGGTGGCATCAAAAGACTCTCCGGTTGCCTATGCAGAAGTGCTGGAAAATGAGCTTTTGGTACAAACCTCCTGGATTGAAACTGCCATTAAAGATTTAGCAGCATTCTAATATGACGGCATTGGCTGATTATATAATTCGCAAACAGGTACCATTAGGTGAAAATCCAGAGTTGCCAAAATTCAGAGGAAATATTGGAATTGCCCAGGGATGGATTTCAATAGTTGCCAATTTTATTATATTTGTTTTAAAGTTAGTTTTTGGATTTATTTCCAATAGTATTGCCCTCATTGCCGATGCCTTTCATTCCCTTTCCGATATGGCCAGCAGTGGAGTGGTCGTCTTCGGGTTTAAAATGGCTTCCAAACCAGCAGACAAGGAACATCCTTTTGGACATGGAAGGGCTGAAACCATTGCGGCGCTCACCATCTCTATTCTAATTGGATTTACCGGAATTGAATTTATCAAAACTAGTATTACCCGATTTATGAATCCAAACTCCATTGAAGTCAGTTGGGCTGTAATTTTGGTGGTTTTAATTACCATTGTATTAAAGGAAGTGTTGGCGCGATTAAGTTATAATTTAGGGGATAAAATAAATTCAAGTACACTCATTGCAGATGCTATACATCACCGCAGTGATATGTGGTCTTCTGTATTGGTATTATCAGCATTTGGCGGCGCTTGGTTGGGATATCCTAAAATAGATGCCATCATGGGATTGGGTGTGGCTGGGATGATGATTCAATCCGCTTATGCAATTGCCCGCACAGCTATTGATGATCTTCTGGGCAAACCTGTGGATACAGAGACTATCAAAAATATTAAAGAATATGCCATGCAATCCCCAGAAGTATCCAATGTCCACGACATCGTAGTTCACAGTTATGGTGCACATCGGTTTATTTCCCTGCATTTAGAAATTGCAGAGGGTAAAAGCCCTGAAAGTATGCATGATATTGCAGATAGTGTGGAAAAATTATTATCCCATGAAATGGAAGCAGATGTGATAACGCATGTGGATCCTGTGTCTCTGGGAGGCAAAGAAATTGCTATCATTAAGGATATCATCTTAAAAAATCAAAAATTGTTCAACTTAGAGGAATCTATTCAGGATTTACGGATTGTAAAAAACCATCATGTGGAATCTATCCTATTCCAGGTACCAGTTCCGGTAGAATTTAACAAGCAGGAAAAATTTAGTAAAAAGTGCAGTGAGGATTTGAGTAAAAAATATCCGGATTGCAAAATTGATATCGAATTTAAATCTCAAATGAGTATGAGGTAATTATGACAGATGTTGTAATGCCCAAAATGGGTGAATCAATTACAGAAGGGACTATCCTTGAATGGAAAAAGCAGGTAGGGGATAGTATTGCCAAAGATGAGACCTTATTAGAAATTGCCACAGACAAAGTGGATTCTGAAATTCCATCACCAGCATCTGGAACGATTGTAGAAATTCTTGCTCAAGTGAATGATACTATACCCGTTGGTGATGTCATTGCAAGAATTGGATCTGCAGATGAAAAGGTGGATAATGCACCAGAAAAAACGGAAGAAATTGCTGATGAAACACAAAAGCCTCAGACTGAACCAACTGCAAAACCGGAAACAAATCAAATAGAAGCAGTCTCTACTCTTCCCACTCAAAAAGATAAAGTCAAATCATCTCAGAAGAGATTTTATTCACCATTGGTTAAATCCATAGCCAGAGAGGAAGGACTATCTCAAAGTGAACTGGATGCAATTCCCGGATCTGGCAGAGAGGGCCGCGTGAATAAATCGGACATCCTTAATTTTATTGCCAACCGAGGTAAGGAAGTAGCACCGATAATTTCCCAAGCACCATCAGTATCTCCTTCAAAACAGCCTGTTCAATTGGCTATGTCAGATGAAGTTGAGCCCATGTCACGTATGCGTAAACGAATTGCAGACCACATGGTGCAATCTTTGCAGACATCCGCTCATGTTTATACTGTAGTTGAGGCGGATGTAACCAATTTGGTACAAATTCGTGCAGAGAATAAGGAGTCATTTAAAGCCAAATCTGGAGTAAATCTAACTTATACTCCCATGCTATTAGATGCCTGTATTCGAGCCATTCAGGAATTCCCTCTAATGAATGCTTCCTTAGATGGGGATAATATCGTGCACCACCGAAATATCAATATGGGTGTGGCTGTGGCATTGCCGGATGATAATCTTATTGTCCCAGTAATTCATTCATCAGAAGAGAAAAACTTTTTAGGTTTAGCACGTTCGGTTTCTGACTTAGCGGGTAGGGCTCGAGAAAACAAGCTTACTCCGGACGAAATATTTGGCTCCACTTTCACCGTTACCAATCCCGGGGTGTTTGGCGGACTATTTGGAATGGGTATTATCAATCAGCCCAATGTGGGAATACTCTCAATAGGCTCTTTCCAAAAGCGGCCAGTAGTGAAGGAGACTGAATATGGCGATACTATTGTAGTGCGGAGTATGGTTTATCTAACCCTCAGTTATGACCATCGAATTATTGATGGCGCCTATGGTACCAAGTTTCTGGCACGGTTGGTAGAAATAATTGAACAGTATAATAATGATAGAATCAAAAATTAAACTTCAATGTTAGCTCAAACACCAATTAAAAAACGAACCCGCCCTGACTGGCTGAAAATAAAACTCATTACATCTGGAAAGTTTTTGGAAACCCGAAAACTGATTCGGGAGAATAATCTTCATACGGTCTGTGAAGAAGCAAGATGTCCTAACATTTACGATTGCTGGGGAAGACAGATCGCCACCATCATGATTTTGGGCGATACTTGTACTCGTTCCTGTGGATTTTGCTCTGTGAAGACTGGGAAGCCACTTTCGGTAGACATATTGGAGCCGATCCGTACGGGACATACGGTGAATGCTATGAATCTGCGTCATGTGGTCATAACCTCTGTAGATCGAGACGATTTGAAAAATGATTACGGAGCAGAGATTTGGGCGGAGACTATTAAACAAATTCGCCTACAATCTCCAGATTGCACCATAGAAGTATTAACGCCTGATTTTAGAAATTATCGCCCTGCATTCGAGCAGGTATTTCAGGCAAGACCGGATATTTTTTCTCATAATGTCGAATGTGTCCGGCGAATATCAAAAGGGGTGCGTCCCCAATCTGATTGGAATCGATCCCTTTCAATACTCAGGGCTTCCGTTGCATGGGGGTTGAAAACCAAAACAGGTATGATGGTGGGATTGGGCGAAAATGATTCCGAAGTTTTGGAAACTATGCAGGAATCCGCAGATTTAGGAATTGCCATATTTAACATTGGTCAATATCTACAGCCCACGCTCAATCATTTACCGGTTCAGAGATTTGTTCATCCAGATACATTTGATATGTTTAAAGAAAAAGGTCTTGCGATGGGCTTTGCAGTGGTTGAGTCAGGACCATTGGTGCGATCGTCTTACCATGCAGATGAACAAGCCCGGCGCTTAGAGCAAGCCAATTAATAAAGGGAATTACCATGGAAGCCATATCCGTTTTTAAAGACCTCGTCTTAAATATGCCGGAAAAACCAGAACGGTTGGAGCAAATAAAATCAGGGCTTATTAAGAGTATCAATGCCAATCGCCCCAGTTTCAGGAGTTTTCCATCCCGGGTATCCAATTGGATCAAGCAGGGCTATAGGGATGATCCACGGAAAGAACAGGTGAGTTTTTATGAGAATATGTCCTTTGATGATATTGTTAATTTCCAGAAGGATAATATCGCAGGGAGACCCAGGGTTATCACCTTGCTAACGGACACCAAACAAGTAAATTCAGTAGAACTTAGTCAATTTGGGAAGGTGATTAAGTTGAAGAAAAAGGATATATTGAATTAACTGAAAATACGATGGAAAAATAAAAGCCCTCGATGTTTTGAGGGCTTTTTTATAACCAATAGAATTTTTAACAAATATTGATAGAAACCGTTTCAATGGTTCATAATATTGTTCCTTCGGTTAGCCCACGATTTTAAAATCGTGGGTTGCTCAATATTATTATTTCAATAAACCATTTTAATGGTTTAGAAGAGGATACTATTACAATTTACCTACGGTAAAATAAAGTCAATATCACTCTCTTCTAACTGGTCAAAGAAATAATTCCACATGAATTCAATTCCCCAATTACCATTGTTGGATTCAGCAGTTCGATATAAAATGAATGTAAAAGTACTATGTGAATCTCTAAAATCGTCATCAGTAATACCCAAGCCATAGCTAGTGATTGGTTGGGTAAAATCAAATTTATCTCCTATAACTGCCACATCATAAAATAAAAATATGGGAGTTGTTATAATAGGAGAAGTTAAATCAAAGTAATGATATTCAAATTTGGCCAACACCATTTGATTGCCCGAAAACTTTTTGGTATCCATATATTCAAAACCTCTTACTGATCCTTCGCCCCCCACATAGAATAATTTCTGAACAGGTAATTTCTTTTTACTAAAGCCTCCCATAAATCTGAATGCTAAAGCATCTTGAGGAGATAAAGTGCGAATTGCT
>SCKP01000011.1 GCA_004124405.1 Fidelibacterota bacterium
GGCTTCCCAGGTTTTATCGGGAAAAATGGCAGATTTCAAAACCCACATGATGCCATAGCTGCCATGAATAGCCAGGTAAATCCAGGCAGTGGTATTTTCCCATTGCCCAAAATACCAGATAAGTAATAGCACTGCCGGTGCCGTCGCTCCTTTATGGATATCAATGAAATGTTTCTGTTTCAAATTATTGATTCACTTATTAATTCTTGTACCCCGGACAGGATTCGAACCTGTGACATTCGGCTTAGAAGGCAGATGCTCTATCCAGCTGAGCTACCGGGGCAGATGAATTAAGAACACCAAACATCGAAAATGATGCGTGTATTGTGATTGATAATTATTAATCGCCTTTAGTGATTCCGCCAATTCCTGAATCGTTCAATATAAGTTCTGTAGGATTGCCGAAATAGGTCAGTCCACCAATACCATTCACGGATGCATTCAGACTATTTTTTGCATACAATTTCACAGAACCAACACCATTTAGACTGGCAACAACATCATCAGCAATTAATTGTCTGGCATTTACCGACCCAACTCCGTTTACCGAAACATTAAATGCTTTAACTGTTCCAGTTAATTCACAGCTGCCAACTCCATTTATGTTACAGTTGAATTTGTCTTCATTTAAATTATGAATAACAGTCTTGCCAACGCCATCAAAAGTAAACTCTTTTAAAGATTTTACATTAATAATAATTTCCGCATCGGCCTTGGTTTCGAAGGTTGAATCTGAACTGATTATAAGTGTCCCTTTTTGTACTCGGGTTGTTATCAATGGTAATATATTTTCATCCCCCGAAATTTGAATGGATGGTTCTTGACCACAATTAACGATAATTTTATCATAACCAATGGTAATTTTTATTGCCTTAAATTTTGTGAGTTCTCTCATTTCCGAGGACAAATTACCATTTCCTTTCACCTGTGCATTGCCAATGTTTTTAGTAATAGTGCAGGAAGGAAACATTAAGAATAATATTAAAATGAAGAGTTTTTTATTCAAAATTATTAAACCATTTCCAGACCTTTAAATATACAGTGTTTAATCAACATAATTCCCTTCACGAATTGGGTAATGTAACAGCCGGCAGTCAATTTTACCATTTTTCAAAACATAATTTCGCTGAGATTTAAGTCCAATTAATTTAGTCAGCTCTTTGTTCCCTGAAAAAATAAAGGCATCATTGTTGACACATTTTTGTTTAAGCACATTCCCGATTAATTGGTATAAAGTTTCCAATTCTTTTTCTTCACCGATTCTTTCTCCATATGGTGGATTCATCAAAATTGTACCACCAGTATTTTCAGGCTTAAAATCCTCAAATTCTTTGTTAGCAAATTTAATGTGGGTATGAATTAATATCTGCCGCGCATTGCGTTTTGCCATATCTACATTGGCACCCATATTATCGGATCCAAAGATATGGAGTTTATCATTCCTGATCTTTTCCCGTGATTCTTTAACAACTGAATTCCAAAGTCGGGGATCAAAATTTTTCCAGCCCTTAAAGGCAAAGCCTTTTCGATAATTCCCCCCAGGAATATTCCGCCCAATCATGGCAGCTTCGATGGGCAGAGTTCCCGAACCACACATGGGATCATAAAATGGTTGGCTTGGCTCCCATCCAGACAGCAAAATTAGGCCAGCACCCAATGCTTCATTTATGGCAGCTTTATGAATTTTCTGTCGATAGCCTCTTTTTGAGAGTGCTGATCCCGAACTGTTTAGAAAAACACTCACTTTATCTTCATGGATAAAAACAAAAAGTGAATAGCGTGGATTATCCTTATCCACATCCGGACGCCTTTTTGTTTTTTGGCGGATTCGATCCACAATGGCATCCTTCACCTTCAGTGTAACAAAATTAGAATCAGTAAAATGTTTTGAGAATACACGGGATCTTATGGAGAAAGTATCATCATGACTAATCCACTCATACCAGGGATAATCTGCAATTTGATAATAGAGATCTTTTTGATTATCAGCAGAAAATTCCATGAGTTTCACCAGTGCAAACATTCCCGTTCGAGAATATAAATTTACCGTATATAATATCCGTAAATCCCCTGTGAAAGAAACGCCCCCACTACCCGTTTTAACGTTTTTACAGTGTGGAGATATATCCTTGGCTGTAACCTCCTCAAGACCCCGGGGACAGGTGAGATAACACTCTAAGGTTGAGGATGTAAAGGGGTTAATCATTTTTCAAGAGGATGAATTAGTTAATCAAAAATATATCAGGTTAAATTTTAGGTGGATTTACACCAAAGACATCTGCAATATTTTTTAAAAAATGGATTTCCGTTTCATCAATTTTATGATCAGCTTCTGCAATTTCAGCTAAATTTTCCAGTAGCAGGACAGAAGCTAAATTATCAAACCAGGTTTCTTTTTTCAGACTGGTACATGAACTGAATAAAGCCTCCATTTTATCTTTATCAGCGGTAAGAGCCTCATACCTGTTTATCACCTGTAGAATTTTCTGAGCAACTCGATCTGGATTATAAGGTTGATTTGTATTAGAAATCATGAAATCCATTTTATCTGAGATTACCTGCAATTCAGATTCTGCAAGATACCAGTCTGTCATATGAGCGAATGCCACCAAAATAAATCCATAATGGTCAATCCAGTCAATTTCATTTTGATCAGCCATCACTGATAAATTTCAAATATTTGATTCAATTTATAGCATAATGGAATCAATAACTTTATTCCATTTTTCAAGTGCTCCCTTTGTTTCTGCATCCTCCTTCAATTCACCTGTAATTTCAATAGACTCAATCAGATCATCCTTTTGAATCGTATTCACTACATTCAGGCTCTCGCTATCAGAAACTGCTCCAAATACTGTATGTTTTTTGTCCAGCCAGGGTGTTTCCACATGCGTAATAAAAAACTGGCTTCCATTGGTATTAGGACCTGAGTTTGCCATTGATAAAATGCCTGGTTTGTCATGTTTCAGATCACTGTGAATTTCATCCTTAAATTTATAACCAGGGTCGCCAGTTCCTGTGCCTATGGGACATCCACCCTGAATCATAAAATCATCAATAACTCTATGAAAGGTTAACTTATTGTAAAATCCGCGCTTTGATAAATTTACAAAGTTGGATACGGTCATTTTTGCCTTATCCGCAAATAGATCTATTTTTATGTCGCCTTTATTTGTCTTTATGGTTGCCTGCATGCTTTCCTTCCTTATGTTATAAATTATATTTAAATTGTAATTGCCATGCCGTCATAGGCAATTTGAAATCCCTGCTGGATTACATCTTTTCTTTCTTTACTGCCTTCCCTCAATACATTATTGGTATGATTCAGGTGTGTGAAATTTACTTTTTTCCTGTCCATTTTATCTAATGCTGAAAAAAAATTAATACTTTCCCTGATAGATGGATGAGGGATAGCACTTACGTCTCTGTTTTTAAGCTCTGTTTTATCATAAAAGGTTCCATCCAATAATGCAATATCACTTTCTTTGATCAGTTCATTTATATCAGTATCCCATCCATCCCAGGAATCAATATCGGGTATATATAAAACAGAATGGCGAGAAGTTTGAATGCGGTATCCCACTGTTTCTGAATACTCATTACGATGGGGCACCTGAAAAGGTATGATTTTTACATCTTTAAAAATATCAATTGGGTAATTTTCCTGAATGATAAATAAATGGATGTTGTTCAATTCCAGCAGCTGGGTAAACGGTGCATTGTTTTCCAGGAATGACTTCATTTTGGGCATAACATAAACAGGAATCTCATTCGTATTCATCACTTCAAGACCCAAATCCAGAAGTCCCATATAATGCCCTAAATGGGCATGGGTAATGCAAATACCGGATATACGGGGTTTTTCATTTATATGGTGCTCTATCAGTTGCAGTTGGTATTTAAAATCAGGAGTGATATCAACCAGAAAACAATCCTTTCCATCCAGAACTGCAAGTGACGCAATCAGTCGTTTTTGGTTCGAATCTTTCCATGCCTCCCTACAGCAATCTTCAGAGCAACCGGCGTGGGGGTATCCTCCATCCTGTGCTGTTCCCAGTACTAATAGGTTATCCGATGCATTTGCCTCTTGCAATGTTTTTAGTAGAAAATTAAGAAGATGTAATAAGTTATTTGCAGAGTTTTCTTGTCTTGGGGTTCTTCCAAGAGGTGGTTTTCACATGCTCATTACTGATCCATCCCTGTACCTGGTTCACAGGGCTTTCTACCTTATAATCATCCTCTCTTTTCTCGATAATACGGGCATATGAGGAGGCCCTGAGTTTGCCTATCGTATTCCCCTCTCCATCTGCTGGCGGAACATCCCAGAGGTCTACTGTATAATTGAGGAAGACCCATTTCCTGTCTTTTCCCAATCGTTCAGCAATATCGCCCGCTGCCCAAAGAGCAACATATTCAACACAGTCTGGATCAACATTTTCTGCCACAGCAGGCGCTTTCTCAACGCTACTGCTTTCCTGGGTTTTTAAATCTTTATTGCACCCAATAAAAATGACTGCAATGCACCCTAAAAACATTGATAGCAAATTATTATTACGTAAAATCATGTAATCTCCATTTTCCTGATTGTGGAAATTTAAAAACTTTTATTAGATGGGAAATAGGGTTAGTTGCTGTTTCTAATGCTTTATTTTATTGATTATGAAAAAGGTAACTTCAGAAAAATATATTTGTAATTCTGAATTATTTATTAAATAATTCATATCATAATCCAATTGATTTCATTAGTACCACCACTAGAATGCCTGGTAATAAAAGCAAAATGAGGGGTTTCTCTTTAATTAATTGAATTGCTGTAATATCCTCAATTGGAATCATCCTGCTGTAACTTGCTTCAGATTGATCAGCCAGGGATTCAATTGGCGATCTATTACTAAAAACAGGCTGCTTGGGTTTATTCCACCACCAATCATCTAATAATTCGACTTTAATGCTATCCTCCTTTATAGAAATAATATTTTCAATTTCTAAACTATATTTTGGTAAATAAATAATGAATTTATTAGATTTTTTCTTTATAACTCTTAAAATCTTTACTTTTTCCTTAAGACTTAGTTTCTGAAAATCTATCAGTTTTTCACTAAATTGAACTTTTATAGAATCAGAAGCTATAGAAAAACTGAGACTCAATATTATTATCAGGATGAGTTTTGACATGCTCTAATTTACATACAATTTTCAGTTGATAGAAATGACAGGGGAATTTTGGAGTAATTTCTGATTTTTATCTTTATTTCAATAGTACCATTTTATGAGATGAATAATCCTGATCGTTTATTGTAAATTGATAAAGATAAACTCCTGAACTAAATGGTTCCATGTTTATTTCAAATTCATGCCTACCTCCATCTAACAGATCATAATCTTTTTGGGTAATTTTGCGCCCATTTAAATCATAAATCGTATAACTCACCTTTGACGGATTTGCCAAATAAATGGACAGAGTAGTAACAGGGTTAAATGGATTGGGATAGTTTGAATAAATTTCATGTTTTTGGGGTATCTCGGGAATGTCTGTGGAAAGATTGTCAAAATTATCATCTCCCGATAAGACCGCTCTAATATTCCAATCTGCATCTGCATGCTCTGTTAAACGTTTACAGGATTCCCCTGTATTTCCTCTATAAAAAGACAAATTATCATTCACACTGTTGGAATATATACCCAAATCAGCAGGATACACACCCCCTGTTCCATTAAAATTTATTTCAACATAATAAGTCTCACCTGCATTCCAAATAATAGCTTCCTCCAAAAGGGAAATATGTGCCCACCCCCCATCTCTGAATGTATCCGGATTCCAATTGACATTTCTGGTAGAGCTGTAGAGTAGATTTTGAGGAGTGTTATTATTTGCCCATCCCTCCCAAATATTGAAGGTATAATCCGTCACATCCCAGGACCAGAACGATGGTGGAAATACCGTTTCAATCCCTGAAAGTAATGCAGTATCAGATACTTCAAAACGAACCCCTGCCCATTGGAGGAAAGAATAGGAATCATCATAAGATATGCCATCATACCCACCCTCATCATATCCCAGAATTTTCCCCTGTTTATTGGGATTTATCACTGTAAAAGTAATTAATCCATCAGAATCCTCAGCAATATTACTGATAGAAATACCACTGGTACCCCCCTGTTCAATAGTTCCATCTGCATCTCGGTCATAACTATAAGTATCGGTATTGGGATTTGTTGAAGCTCCTAAATCTGTTACACCCAGCCAGCCGGGGAAAGGATCCTTATTATCTGCACTTCCTGAAGCTGAATAAAGATCACCCTCCCCATCTGCCTGTAATAAATTCACCCCATAAAATTCTGGATTCACATTCACCCTGTTAATAGCAGGGTACATACCTGTAATAATTTCATCTATGTGCCATACCAATAAACCGGACTTTTCTAAATACTGGTCTGCACCCAACTTTTGTCTATTTTCCAAAATTAAGTACTCCTGGGGCATATTTGAATTCATCGGCAGTATCATTGCAGTAATATCCGCCCCACCAGTTTCAGCAGGTAAAATAATCTCTTCGGTATTATTGGTAACATTTTCAATAATTATTGGATTTATAAACCCCATTTCATAACGGCTCCAGGCACTCATATAGGCAGGGCTAGTTTGTCTCTTCCAATTACCACTACCCATAAGGCCCCATTCACCAATGCCGGCTGCAGAATTCTCAGAAGTATCATACAAATCGGGTAAGCCAAGTACATGTCCCATTTCATGACAGATAGTACCGATGGGGTAAATATCGTTTTTCCCCACACCAAAATAATTCATGTGAAATTGTTCGGGGATGACAATATATTTTTTAATTGTTACCCCATCTAATGAGAAATAGCCATCATCATTGGTTGGGGCATTGCCATTTATAGACCCAATACCATTTTCGCCGGAATGTATGAGGGACATGTGGGGCCAAAATTGGTCATCATCCCCATCTCCCCAGCCTTCCACAATTAAAATGACTAAATCTACCGCACCATCCTCATCTCCATCAAAATTACTAAAATCAAAATTTGATTCAATACCCATGGCTATTTCAACCACCAAGGCTGCGGCACTACGTGATATACCATTAGCCCCCCCGCCTGTGCCTTGTGCACCATCTACATAATAGCTATAATCTTGGCTTACAGTGGTCCAATCCACAATGCTCTCATTATCACCAAATACCTCCAAATTGCCATTGGATATTTCATTGTAATAATCCCGCACACTCATATCATAATTGGGCGGCAGGGTACTGCCATCTGATTCTAAATCGGTTTCAAATAGAAGCTGCTGAAATTGTTCTTTTGAATATTCCCTATCCGGCATACCAGTAGGAAGATTGTCAAAATCTACAAGAAAAACCAGGGGTTTTATCAAAGTGGTTACAGTTGATCTATGCAAATTGGAATTGTGAAAATTACTTGAATATGAATCGCCATGATTGATTTTTCTAACCAAAGGATTGGATTCTTTTAATTTTCTTGGGATATTTACATTGTCCGGTGCTGGATACTCAACACGGGTGTGGGTTGGAGAAAACTTACCCTCCCTATTTAACTCACTATAATACCAGCCTAAGCGAGTTTCATCTTCAATCCAATCGATGACGTAGCCATCTTCCGTTTCCATCCAGTTATAGTATTCATGGCCAAACATACGAACAGGAATTTTACTTCCATCAGGCTGCTGAACCTCAAAGGGAAAGGGAGGAGCACTTACCGAATAAAGAGGGGTTAAGAGAAAATAAAAGGAAAGGAATAAATTAAACAGGGTGCTCATCAACCAATTCCCTGCCCATGAGTTCCAGTATGGCTTGTCTTGGAGAAACATCTTCAAATAATACCTGGTAGATCTGTTCACAAAGCGGCATATCGATATTATTTTTCTGAGCAACATCATGAATTGATCGGGTGGTCTCCACGCCTTCAGCCACCATTTCCATACTGGCTAAAATATCACTTAATTTTTCACCTTTACCGATTCGCTCTCCAACCTGCCGGTTGCGGCTATGAGGACTGAATGCCGTTACTACCAAATCACCCATTCCACTGAGACCGGAAAATGTTGCCCGCTCTGCTCCCATTTTTGTACCAAAACGAATGATTTCCTCCAGTCCCCGCGTAACCAGGGCAGCCATGGTGTTGTCGCCATAATCCAAGCCATGACAGATACCCGCTGCCAGGGCAATAATGTTTTTTGCAGCACCGCCTATTTCTACCCCAATTACATCCCAACCGGAATAAACCCTGAAATAATCATTGGAGAATATTTTTTGAACATTTCTGGCATTTTCGATATTTTTACAGGCTGCTACAACGGTTGTGGGATATTTTTTGCTCACTTCCTCAGCATGGCTGGGACCTGACAAAATCACAATTTCCTCTGGATTCAGATGCAATGTTTCTGCGATAACTTCACTCATCCGCATGCCGGTATTATTCTCGATCCCCTTTGAAACGGATACAATGGGTTTTTCCCAATTATCGGGGAATTTTTCCAGCACCAACCGTACCACCTGGCTGGGAACGGCAGATACCAGTAAATCGCCATATTCACATATTTCCTCTAATGTGGAAGTGAATTGCAGCGCATGATTGAGTTTTACACCGGGTAGAAATGGATGTATGTGAGATTGATTAATTGTATCTACGAAATTCTGTTCAAGATGCCATAAGAGCACTTCATGACCATTTTCATGGAGCACCTGTCCTAGGGCAGTTCCCCAGGATCCGGCTCCCAGAACTGCTATTTTCATGCTTTAAATTACCGTGCCCAGTTGGAAATAGGGCTCACCCTGAGAAGCAAGGTGGGTTTGAAGCGCAGATAATCCTTCTGGTTTAACTATTACAATCAGTCCAATTCCCAGGTTCATGGAATGGCGCATATCATCCTCTGGGACATTTCCCAGCTCTTGAATGAGAGTAAATATTGGAGGTCTTTCCCAACAATCCCAATCAATTTCCAGATCCTGACCCTCCCCAAGAATACGTCTGGTATTATCAATAATACCTCCCCCCGTAATATGGGAGATGCCAACCAGCCAATTTTCATGAAGAATGCCATCCATGGCAGGGAGATAAGATTTATGGATAGCCAAGAGGGCATCTCCAATAGTTGTCCCTAAAGATTCTACAAAATCACTGCAGTCATAATTATCTAAAAGGACTTTTCGGGCAAGTGAATAACCATTGGTATGCAGGCCGGTTGATGGCAATCCAACCAGGATATCACCAGGATTGACACCCCGATTGGGCATCATTTCATCTTTCTCAGCAACACCGATAATAGTACCAGAAATATCATAATCTCCCGGTTTGTAAAAATCGGGCATTTCAGCGGTTTCACCACCGATAAGGGCACAGTCATTTTCCCTGCAGGCTTTGGCTAAACCAGAGACCACTTTTTCAAATACATCCACATCTAATTTCCCCGCTGCAAAGTAGTCCAGAAAGAATAAGGGTCGAGCGCCCACAGCCAGAATATCATTGGTACAGTGATTTACCAGGCATTGACCAATAGTATCATGGCGATTGGTGAGAAAAGCCAGCTTCAGTTTTGTTCCAACACCATCCGCACTGGACACCAAAACAGGCTCTTTATATTTATCTTGTGGAAATTGAAAACACCCTCCAAAGCCGCCCAGATCGGTGAGAACATTTTCGCTGAATGTGGATCGAACATGCTTTTTAATACGAGATACAGCTTCAGTTCCTGCATCAATATCCACTCCTGCTTCTTTATATGTGGTCATTAACTATCCTGAATTACAATTTATAAGATTAAGCCATAGTCGGTTCCGGCTCTTCAACTTTTTTAGGGCTGCCTGAGTATATTTTTTCCACCGAAGCTGAAAAATGGTCCAGTACAACTTTACGTATTACTTTAAGTGTTGGTGTTAACTCACCGTCTTCTATAGTAAATAGCCTTGGCAATATCGCAAATTCTTTCACTCTTTCATAATTGGAAAAACCTTCCATTACCCCATCCACTTCTTTCTGAAGAAGCGCTTTTACGTCAGGGTGGTCGGACATGATATCACTTCCAGAAACCGATTTACCCTGGGCAGAAAGTTCATTTTCAACGGCTTCCTGAGTGGGCACAATCAGCGCACTTATGAAATTTTTATTATCCCCAATAACCACCACCTGTTCAATAAAGGGTGAATTGGTCAAGGCATTTTCCATTGGCGCGGGTGCCACATTTTTTCCACCAGAAGTAACCAGTATATTTTTCTTCCTATCTGTTATAAACAAAAAACCATCCTCATCGATATGTCCAATATCCCCAGTATGAAACCAGCCCTCGGAATCGATGGCTTCTTTGGTAGCCTCTTCATTATTGAAATATCCCGTCATAATATTGGGTCCTTTTGCCAGGATTTCACCATCGTCAGCAATTTCAATATCTACATTAAAGAGAGGTTTCCCAACCGAACCGTAGCGTACGGAACCAGGATAATTACAGGTAAGCACAGGGCTGGTTTCCGAAAGACCATAACCTTCCAGAATCATTATATCTGCTGCTGCAAAAAATTCTCCAATTTCCTTTGAAAGGGGAGCACCGCCAGAAACGAAAAATCGCAGCCTGCCGCCCACCCTGTCTTTCACCTTACTGTAAACCAGTTTATCTGCAATTTTATGTTTAAGACCCAATACAAATGGCAGGGCCTGGTTTTTAAGCCTGTACCGCGTTGCCTCTTTTCCAACACCTATTGCCCACCAGAAAATCTTTTGTCTGGCTTCTGGCGCAGATTTCAATCCTGCCCGAACTTTAGCATACATTTTTTCATAAAGCCGAGGAACACTGAGCACAACCGTAGGCTTAACTTCCCGAAGATTGTCTGGTACCGTTTCAATACTTTCAGCATAATATACCTGGGAACCAACACTGAATGCTGTGAAATGACCTCCCATTCTTTCAAATGAATGGCTTAAAGGCAGAAATGACAGGAATACTTCCGTATCATCAAAGGAAATATCCTGTTTGATACCCTCCACATTACTCATCATATTGCCATGGGTAAGTTTGACACCTTTGGGATTTCCTGTGGTTCCTGAGGTGTAAATAAGTGTGAGCAAATCATTTGGTTCCAGCTTTGAAATTAAATCTTCAAATGATGTTTCGGAATCCTGTTCATGTTTGGTGCCTAAATCAAGAAAATCCATAAAATTGAAAATTCTGTCATCAGAATCTGTATTGGAATCATCCATCACAACTGCATACTGTAAATTCGGGCAATTCCCCCAGGATGACATTACTTTCTGCATTTGTTCCTGGTTTTCAGCAAACACCACCTTCGAATCAGAATTATTGAGAATATATTCAACCTGGCTGGGAATAAGGGTTGGATACACACTCACCGTAGCAGCGCTGGAGCAAATTATGCCATAATCAGACATGGCCCAGCGAGGACTGTTGTTAGAAAGCAAGGCAACATTACTGCCTTTGCCGATACCTAAAGATTGGAGAGCAAAAGCTAGGTCTTTCACCGTTGATCGAATTTCATTTCCAGATAAACCAATCCACTCATTATCTTTTTTGTAAAAATAGAGTTCCTTATTGGGATACTCGTTGGTAACATGGTTGAACATTTGAGATACTGTTGTAAATGTCATCTATAATTCCTTTCTTATGTGGTGATAATCGGAGGGATATTATAAAACAATTTCAAAATTCATTCCAACCGCAAATTAAGATTGATAAAGATATTTTGTATTTTTACCGTTTAGTTTTTGTCATGCAGAATAAATTATCAATAAATTAAATGCTGTGCTAATTGCCGGGGTGGTGAAATTGGTAGACGCGCTGGATTCAAAATCCAGTTTCCTTCGGGAAGTGTCGGTTCGAGCCCGACCCTCGGTACAACACTAAAACCCCCTTCGTAACTGTTGGGGGTTTTTCTTTGCCTTGAATCAAGATTAATAGCCCTGATTAATCACAGATATAGGCTTTGATGGATACATTTTGATGGATACAGGTAGATAAACAAATTGAGTGAGTGGTGCATGCTGCCCCCACCTTGTACCATCTATCCCGGGGTTAGAGTAATTCTCCACCTGATACCGGCACACTATCAACCCTTCTTACACCGCCGCCAACTACAAGTATCCTAATTATCTTATAGCATAATAATAATTATCTTATAGGGTAATTCTAATGGGCATATATCACAATTATAATTGGCTTATAGTACAATTTTATAGAGGGATAGATAAACTACCTCTCTCTTTTATTAAATTGTAGATGTGATAGCCCCATTTGGATGTATTAGATAAAGTATGGTAAATTTATTCAATGAAATACTTAACAAGGAGAATCAAATGACATATCTATATTATGTAGCAGGAACTGCAATAGTTGGAGCAGTTGTATACTTAGTTACCTGTAGTTGTGGTGGCTAAGATGATATTCAATCCGTAATATCTATTTTACTAAATTAGAAAGCCCTGCATTTGTGGGGCTTTTTTATTTATCGGCAAACCATATTAAGTTTACATATCTAATCAAGGAGATATAAATGAAATTAAATACAAATGATAATTGTAAATGTGATAAATGTGATTGCACTAATTGTGAAAATTGTGATTGTAAAGAGTGTGATTGCTGTTCAAATAACTAACCCCCTATGATTCGCAGGCTAATTATATTATTACTTATTGTTGGGTGTTTTGATGGAGGATTAGTCGGTGATTATACTTGTGTTAGAAATACTACCGCTATAACATATAATAACACCATGATATCTAATACTTCCGATACACTTATTATAAGTGCAATTACTATGAATAGTGCAATTTCAAGATGTGAAAAGAATTTTTTTGAAGCTGATTCAGTATGGTGCACTTGTACTACAGAGTGGGTAATTGGTATTTTTTGACACCATAGCACTTCCTAAATAAACTTTGTGGGGTGAGCCGATACCCAAACCTTACTAACTCCTATCCCCCTATAGCCCTGCCAATACTCCAATTCTGTATTAAATTATAGTATCAAATAAGGAGATTAAAATGAAAGATATTAAAAGTTATGTAATAGGATTCTTAACCTGTGCCTGTTTGTTTCTGATTATGGGGCAAACAAAGGCTGATAATGATGATTATGAAATGGAGATGAATGTATCTGGTGGAACAATTAAAATAGGTAATGAATATGGTAGGTATCAAGCAATCTCTGGAAATGAATACGAGCATTTTTATTTGCTTGACACTAAAAATGGGGCTGTATATAACCATATAGAAAATCCTGAAAATACTTATAAAAAACGATTGGCAGATGTTTGGAACAGAAATCCTCATATACATGCATTTTCAAAACCATAAAATTCTAACTAACCCCCTATGATTCGCAGGCTAATTATATTATTACTTATTGTTAGATGATTCGCCGAAATCTCGGCAAACCATATTAAATTACCCTATGCCAATTGAAAGAAAACTTGCTGCAATTATGTTTACGGATATTGTTGGTTTCACCAAATTCATGTCACCAGAGGTGTATTTATATAAATATTAACCACACCTATATGGCAATAAAAAAGCCCTTTTCTCTATAGAGAAAAGGGCTTGTGACTCCGGTGCGGCTCGAACGCACGACCAATAGCTTAAAAGGCTACTGCTCTACCAGCTGAGCTACGGAGTCAAAAATCTAAAGTGCACCATGAAGGACTCGAACCTTCGACCAATTGATTAAGAGTCAACTGCTCTACCAACTGAGCTAATGGTGCTTGTGACCTATATGTGACCAAGAAAGGACACATAATGGCTTCAATTTATTCCAGAATAGATAAGAACAATAATAAAAAATACTACGGTTCTATATATCATAATGGTAAAAGAATTCGAAAGTTCTTAAGCAGCTCAAAAGAGTTAGCTGAGGCAACATTAAAAAAACTTGAATATGAACTATTATTCAATATTCAAGACTTTTATACTAAATATCAACTTCCTAGCTATGAAAAAGCTATTCTTTCTTTCTTAAAAGAAGTTGAAAGAACAAGCGTGAAATTTAAACAAGTTTCAGATATTGATACCAAGCTCAATTACTTTAAAAACTATTGTTTTTCAATTGGGATTAGTGACCTTGATGCAATTAATAGAAACCATGCCAATACCTATATTGTTAAGCGTAGCCAAACAAAACTCACATCTGCTACACTAAATATGGAATTTAGATTCATTAAAAGATTTTTCAATTATTGTATCATGATGGGATGGATAAACCTTAACCCCTTTTTTGGAATCAAATACATCAAGGACAGAAGAAATCTAAAGCGGTATTTCTTTAGCGATGATGATCTGTCTGTCATAATGGGAAATACAGACAAGTAATATGATTTCTATACCTTTTTACTTAACACAGGCATCCGATCAACGGATGCCTTTACATTAAAACCAAAGCATATACGAGACAACTTTGAGTATTTTACTAAACCACCTATATTTTTTGTGCCTTTCTTAATAGTATAGGGGGAATCCGTTTCGTTAGATACATTATACCGTGTTTGATCGTTGCTAGTATTAGAGTCAAATGCTCTTGTATCTACTTGCTCTCTCTCAATACTTTCTATTTGCTCATAAGTATAGGTTAGAATAGAACCTCCTTGAAGTTCTATTCTAATATATTCATTGATTTTATTCTCAACAATATTACCTTTTATTAAATCACCATTTTTTAAGTTTAAAATATCAATATCTTCAGCAAAGATAACTGAAAATAAAAGAATATATATCAAATTATACTTTTTCATTATCACTTATATAATCTCTTTATTTTGCTTGTTCCCACACAGGAAATTACAAAATTATATTAGAATGAGTGTAAGCCTTTTGTTATTGAACCTACCTCCGTTGAAGTTGCCCTATGGGGTTAAGTTTTCGTTGAATTTTTGAAAATTACCACAAAATGTTACTCGCCTATATATAGATAGCCCGCCCCCCTGAAAGGGGTTTTGGTATATGGATTTTCGTTATTTTTCATTTAATTGGAGGAAGTTTCTTGTGTGGTTTCTCCTTTTAGTTTCTCCTTTTATGGATATTCTTGCACATCTGTGATTATGATTGGAGTGGTGGGGGAGTTAATTAGGGCAAACAAAAAACCCCTCATTTATAGAGGGGCTTACTGTTTCTGGTGCGGAGAGTAGAAGATTTGAACTTCTGCATCCGAATTAAAGGTTGACGGATTAGCAATCCGCTGCATTACCGCTCTGCCAACTCTCCAAAGCGGAGGATGAGGGACTCGAACCCCCAAGGCCGCGAGGCCGCCGGTTTTCAAGACCGGTGTCTTACCAATTAGAGCTAATCCTCCAAAATTTGCTAGAAAATGTCTGCAATAGATGCAAAAGACTATTAGCAAGGTGGGAAAATTATTATGGGATTATTTCACCTTACAAGAAATAGATTAAAAAAAGGGGCATAGTATGCCCCTTTTTTTAGATTCAATTAAAGTGGGTTAAAATCCTTCTATTTTAGCAGATTTCTTATAGAGCTGAAAAACAATATGCCACCCCACCGCCACCATAATCATGAGAAACAACCAGTCAGTGGATTCAGTAATCCATAAATTACCACCGGCAAAGTGGGTAGTGTGTTCATTGATCATGGTCCAGATTAATGGTACGGACATATAGGTATTATGCTTTGACCGCAATCCGGCTAAAGCTACCAGGTTTCCATCGGGTGCTTCCCCGTTTTTAATTGCGGTAATAATCTTCTGCTGAGCCGGCCAGATTCGAAACCAGACATTGAAAGCCATCATGGTACCAAACATTGCGCCCAGGTGAATATTAAAGGCACGGTAATCAAATCCTGCGCAGAATTTCATGCAATACACAACGGCACCTACCAGCACAAAACTGATAATGGTGACGACTCGTACATTCTTAGCTAACCCACTTTTATACAGAAAATCATATAAAAATACCGCAGCAAACACTACCAAAAGCATAATATGTGCCCACTTAGTAACTTCTGTTCCCTCTGCAAACATAAGATTACCACCTGATTCTCCCATGGATAAGCTACCTGCCCAATATATTACATATAGAAGAACAACCCCAGTTACCCATGTCCAGGCGGCACCCCAGCGAAACCAGTATAGAGTACGAGGCATGAGTTCTGGTATAACCTTCTTTTTCGTATCCCCATCCATAGTTGCCGCTACATGACCATTTATGAAGTTGAAAAAGTATAAGAGCCCAATCCAGGTAATCCCAGCGATAATATGCAGCCATTTAAAAATTGGATGAATTAGTTCCATTATATCTCCTTATTAAAGATTAGAGGCTTCTTCAGCCAGATATTTTCTCATTCCGTCATCAGAAGCTCCCATGGCAGTTTCACCGGTTTTCCAACCAGCAGGGCATACTTCACCATGTTCTGTATGGAAAGCAAGTGCATCTACCATCCTGAGCATTTCATCTATATTACGGCCAAGAGGAAGATCATTTAAAACAGCATGACGAATAACACCTTCTTCATCAATAAGAAAGGAACCACGAATAGCAACTTTCCCACCAACAGAAGTCTCAATTTCTTCATCATCTATTAAAACAGTAGCGGATTGAGAACCCATAAGCACATTATAAGCTCTTGAAATTGATTTATCTAAATCAGCAATTAGGGGGTAATTAATATCTCCAATTCCACCCTGATTAACTTTCATTTCTTTCCATCTTAGATGGCTGAATTGTGAATCAACTGAACAGCCCAGAACCTGGACATTTCGCTTTTCAAAATCGCCTAAACGGTGATTAAAAGCAATAAGCTCAGTGGGTCAGACATAGGTGAAATCCAGAGGATAAAAGAATAAAACCACCTTCTTGCCCCTATAATCAGAAAGGGTTATATCTTTAAAACTATTGTCCGGCATAACAGCAGTTGCTGTAAAATCCGGAGCTTGCTTGGTTACTAACATGCAGTTCTCTCCTTATTGTGTATTAGTTGTAGAATCTTGACAATTTCCAGAAAACATTATTTGGAAATATTGGAAATTGCTTTCTTAATTATATGAAATTAATTATCAAAATTTCAAATTAAATAGTAATTAATCCTGCTTATTTTAAGGGGTTTATTTTAGGTAGAACAAGGATTAAAAGCAGGAAAGAAAAAGAGTAGTTTAATATAAACTGATAATGAGATCTTTTATGGTATCATAATTGCCAGTACATTCACCAAGAGCAGTGGGGTCTGGATTAAATGAGGTAAGATTTAACCTGGTAATGTAATTACCTTCTCTATCTAAAAAGATTAGATCGCGGAGAGTTATTTCCCAATCTTCCCATACGTCACCATAAGTAACGTCAGGTTCACCGTCTCCATCTTCATCATCCCATACTCCATCACCATCATCATCATCAATATCTTGTACCCAGGGTAATACTCTAATTCCATCACAATTTGAGCATCCATCAGGATCATCACAAACCATGCAATGATAGTCATTATCAATGTATTGAAATCCGTTGATGCCGCTAATATTTACTTCGGTATATCCTTCTGATTGTAATTCGAGAAACATATCGTTTAAGACACCGAACCGGTGGCGGCACATACTTCAGCCGGCTTTCCCGAAATAGTAAAGGGACACATTTCCATTAAACACTTCCGGTCCAATCATTTGAGCAAAAAAATCAGAATTTTCATTTATATCTTCATATAGCCATTCAGAAAGCTGCTCGGCTGGAGCACCGTTCAAAATGATGTTAACCAGTCCTACGATGTCAAGAATATTTATTGAGCCATCACCATTTATATCACCACCAGGAAGATTGTCACCTGATAATGCTGCATTTGCCAGCATGACAATATCCAGTATATTGACAGCGCCATCACCATTTATATCCCCGATTAGATCATCTATCTCTGGTTCATAAATGTATTCAGCCCAAATAGATAGAGCGCCGCATTGTCCCGTAGTAGTTTCCGCCCAATTTGAACCGAGGTCATTACTGGTGGAGTAGGGGAAAGTTGCATTATTAGAGTAAAACCAGGTAATCTGGGAGTCTGAATCATTGGCATGAATGGTGAGCCAATAAAAATTATCTTCATCCAGGTAAATACATAGGTCAGTTGTGATTATGAGAAAGTAATTATTGCCATGTGTTTCCTCAGATATATCTACCTGCCATGAATAAATTTCTTCGCCAGGGGAATTGTTATTGTCAGCTTGAAGTATTATAGTTGCATTGGCAGGTTCAGAAATATTGGATGCATAAATCTTTAAAGCTTCCAATACCATGTCGGATTCAATATAAAATCTATCGCTAACTGATTGGCCTGTCGATCCATCATGTTGAATCATAAATCCATCATTCCCGCTTGGAGATCCCGTGGTAAATACAAGCGACCTATCCTGTCCAAGGAGGGGGCTTATAGCCAAAAGAAGTATTATTGCTTTTAAATTCATAAGGCAAATATAAGAAATACTCCTTAATTATTGAAGTGATAAAGGTCACCTCAATTTTGATTTTATTTTACTGAAAATGAGTAGGGAAGCAGCATCAGTATTTCATTATCAAGTAATATTGGAATTACATTGAGCACATCTAATTCCTGAGATAATTTTTCAGGTAATAAGTTCAAATAATTAGTTGAGCTAATTTTAGCTGCAAATTTCATAAAATTATCTTCATTCTGGGGGTATTCTACAATCTCAATTTCCTTTCCTTCTAAGCCTGCTGCAGATTTAGCCAAATTAATGGCAGTTTGCAATCCACCAGTTACATCAACTAAGGGTATCGAAATATTATTTTGGGCTCTCATACCAGTGAAAACACGCCCCATTGCTACGTCGTCCAGATCACCCGTTTCAGGGAAGTCATCCCGACCCTTAATGACACGATCTTTAAATTTGCTGTACACATCATTTATGCTTGCTTGTATTTTTTTTCTTTCTTCCTTTGAAATCAAGCGACTTCCCGAACCAAAATCTGAGAATTCACCCCTTTTAATAAGGTCACTGGTGAGTCCCCATTTATTCATTAATTTACTAATATTCAGACGAAGTCCGATAACCCCAATGGAACCTGTAACCGTGGCAGCATGAGCCACAATGGTATCAGCCTGGCAGGCTATATAGTACCCGCCGGAAGCAGCAACATCAGACATGGAGGCGATAAATGGTTTTACATTACTGCTGTCTTCTTCTGTGGTTTTTAATACTTCCCGCCACATTTGGTCTGAGGCAAGGGCAGAACCGCCACCACTGTCAATCCTAAGTACAATAGCTTTTATATCTTTATTTTCCCGAGCTGACTTAATAGCCTTTATTATGGTTTCATCTCCCATAATAGAGGAGCCTGCTGGACCAGGATTACTTTTGCCGGATACAATTCCACCCACGGCGTAAATAATAGCAATCTTCTCCTTCTTCTCAGGTGCCCATTCATGAACATAATCATCAGCCCTGTCTATATCTTTCCATTTTATAATTTCAACTTTTTCATCGTTTAATGAATTTACATAGTCATCAAATTGATCTGGGTACATTATGCTATCTGCTAAGCCTGCGGTAATAGCATCTTGAGGGCGAAAGTAGGGACCGTTATCAATAATTTCTTCAGAATGGTTTGTATCCCAATTACGACCTTTTGAAATTCCATCTACAAATATACTATAAAAGTCATCTAAGAGGTCACCGTAGTTTTCTTCCATTTCAGGAGACATCTTTTTGTTTAAAAATTGGTCCGCAGCAGTTTTGTAAGATTTTCCATCAAATTCTACCCGAAATACTTCTGGAACAATTAATAAGGTATCTAATAATCCTCTCAGAAATGTAATTTCAATACTCAGCCCTTTTAAATAAATTCCAGTATATTCATTTAAATAAATTTCATCTGCCATGGAAACAAGGTAATAATCTATATTGGAAATTCCTTTGTCGGCATAAACAATAATTGATTTCCCAGCTTCTTTAAAACGACTGAGTGCGGCATATATTTCACCCCGTTTAGCAAATCCAGCTCTTATATTTCCAATGTCAATTATAAATCCATCAATTTCCGGGTCATCTGTATATTTATCAATTTCTTCAATCCAAGTACGTAGCTGAATCCCAGTTTCTGGCTTTTTTGAAAAAGGTGAGATGTTAAAATCAAAATTAAATGGGGGAGTAAATGGGTTTTCTTCTATAAATAATCCACTCAGTTTCATGCGGATGAATTTTTGAGTATCCTTTGCTTTTTTCTTGAAGATACTGTTCTGTTTTTGACTGCTTGTATAAAAGCCAATGCCACCATTTAATTCATTTACATCATTATATGTAGTAGGTGAATAAACATATTCTTTTCCAAAATTAAATCCTAAATTAAATTGAAAATTATCAAAATCTGAATTAGAACGAGCACTTAAAATAACTCCATCAATTGGCTCCAGGGTTATATGAGGAGAATAGTCTGAAGTATTTTTATTTGTAAAATTAACATCCACACCAAGAGTGAGTTTATGATTTAAAAAAGGAAGTGGGCGTAATGCAAAACCAAAAATAGAATGATTATATTGCGTTAATTCATCATTAAACTGGGCAACAAATCCAATAGATGTAAAATTTAAAGGACGGTATAGAAAACCAAAATCAAGCAAATGGTGTTTATTCCATTTAATTCCAGCAAAGGCATTGTGGAAAATTGAAAAGCCTATTCCAACATTTCCATCAGAGGGGTTAAATGTGTCGGGAAATTTTCCATCAATAAATTCATATTTCAAATCATATCCAAAACCATCCATTCTGTTTGATGAGTGTATTGTAAAAATAGACCCAAAGGGAATATAGGTACCAGATTGAGAGCCCCTTGAAATTCCAAGACCTGCAGGATTATTTGTGATAGCGTCTAAATTATCGGGGGTGGCTACCGACACTCCACCCCAAGCATCCTGGCCAGGAAGAAATGAAATGGAATTGATTATAATAATTAATTGGAGCAATTTCTGCATTTTGATTCCTTTATATTCGTATTGAAGTTGATGAACTACGTAAATTTACAATGAATTTTAGGATTGGAGAAAAGAATCAAAATGAAAATAGGTAAAGTAATTCAATGGGATATGGGGCACAGAGTGTTGAATCATCGCTCTGTTTGCAAAGGACTGCATGGTCATCGATATAAAGCGGAAATTTGTGTTGAAGGGAAATTGATCGAAGAAAAAGGGGCATCTGAAGAGGGTATGGTCATTGACTTTGCCGATATAAAGAAAGTCGCCCAGAAATTTATCCAGGAAGAATTAGACCATGCCTTTATGGTTTGGGATAGGGATCATGAATTATTAGAATTCTTCAAGAGCTCCCAGGGGCATAAACCAGTTATTGTACCATTTACCCCAACAGCAGAAAATGTAGCTGCCTATATTTTTAACAAATTAAAAGATAAATTTACAGACGTATTTAAAACTGGACTCAAGCTTCAATCGGTTAAATTATGGGAAACTCCAAGTAGTTATGCGTTGTATGATGAGGGGTAAATTGAAGATGGTCGCTCCGGGTTATAGGTGTTGGATGCTGCTTATACGGTAGCAACTTATTTGAGGGAATGACATACTATTCCCAATTACCTGATCACCATTAATTTACTTCTTTTTGCCGCGTACAACCCGTTCAATAAGCGCCCATGCTGTTTTTGGAATTTTCTCTAATTTATTAAATTCTCCAGCATTATATATCCATTCACCACCGTCCAGGGTTACAACCTCACCATTCATATAGCCTGAATAATCAGATAGCATATAGGCTGCCAGGTTGGCTAATTCCTGATGGTTACCATAGCGCTTCATGGGCAGTGATTTTTCAAAATTAAAGAACGTTGAAATTGGTTTAGGGAACAGTCTATCCCAAGCGCCTTTAGTGGGAAAGGGACCCGGAGCTATGGCATTACACCTTATTCCATATTTTACCCATTCGGAGGCCAGAGATCGCGTGAGGGCTAAAACACCACCCTTAGCAGCTGCTGATGGTGCAACAAAGGATGACCCCGTCCACGCATAGGTTGTTACAATATTCAGCATAACACCAGGATGTTTTTTCTTTATCCAATGCTTGCCAAGTAGTAATGAATAATTATAGGTACCTTTTAATACTATATCAATTATTACATCAAAGGCTTTTGGGGTAAGACGCTCAGTGGGGCTAATAAAATTTCCTGCTGCATTGTTTAAGAGGCAATCAATTTTATCAAATTTTTCCAATGATGCTGTAATTACCCGTTTTACATCTTTATGATCTCTCACATCCCCGGAAATGGGTAATACTTCTCCATTATATTGATTGAATTCAGCAGCTGTTTCATCCAATACCTTCTGCCTCCTGCTGGTAATAATTAAATTTGCACCCAACTCCATGAAATATTTCCCCATTGATTTTCCTAGGCCAGTTCCACCACCAGTAATGAGTATAACCTTTTCTTTTAGTGCTCCTTCTTTCAACATTCCTGAATATTTCATTTTAACTCCTGCTATATGCCTTGTATGAAAATAAAGATTAAGGATAAATTTCCTCCCTTTAATTTAAACCAATTTATATATACTAAAATCAATTTGGAGAACAAATGGTAAATCTTACCTATATTAACAAAACTAAAAAAGCCTACCCTGATTCAGAAAATAGCCTGCTATTTTTGGGTATTTTTAAGGATAAAAAGTTAAATCCACAGCAAAGAACACTTGATAATACTTTAAATAACCGTCTGTCTGCTGCTATGAAATTGGATGGATTTACTGGGAAAAAAGATGAACAAATCCATATTTTTGGAAATGATTCCAATAAAAGGGTAGTACTTATTGGATTGGGTACTCAAAAAAATTATACTTCTGATCGGGCAAGAAGTGTGGCGTCAAATATAACTCGATTTTCAACTGATGTAAAGAATTCAGATTTTAGTGTAGATGGCGATTCATTTTCTTTAAAGAAAAATATATTTGCCCAAGCATTTGCAGAAGGTCTTGTTTTAGGTTCTTATGAATTTAATGATTATAAAACAAAAAAGGACGATTCCATCAAAGCCAGCTCCATTACCATGTACGGAAAGGTTGATGCAAAGACATTGGACAAGGGAGCTATTTTAGGTGCATCGGTTGGCTTTGCACGCGATTTAGGGAATCACCCTGCCAATATATTAACACCAACATATTTAGCAAGAGCTGCTCAAAAAATATCTGATGATTCCCCTAAAATGAATTGTCTAATTTTTGATGGAAAAGAATTTAAAAAAATGGGAATGGGTGCCTTTCATGGTGTTGCAATGGGTGCAACTGAACCTGCTAAAATGATAATTGTGGAATATAATGGTGGCCGTAAAACCCAAAAACCGATTGCACTGGTTGGCAAAGGGCTCACTTTTGATTCAGGTGGAATATCTCTAAAACCACCTCCAAATATGGATGAAATGAAATTTGACATGTGTGGAAGTGCTACAGTGATGGGAGTGCTCCAAGCTGTATCAGAACTGAAACCCAAAATCAATATTGTGTTTGCTATTGGTTCTACTGAAAATATGCCCGGAAGCAATGCTCAGAGACCGGGTGATATTGTAACAGCCTATAATGGAAAGACTATTGAGGTTCTCAATACTGATGCGGAGGGTCGTTTAGTTTTAGCAGATGTGCTTTCCTATGTGAATAAGAATTACGAGCCAGCAGCGATACTTGATTTTGCAACATTAACGGGGGCTGTACTGGTTGCTTTAGGTAATAGAGCCAGCGGTGTACTTGGAAATAATAATACTCTGATGAATGAGGTAAAAAAAGCCAGTGAAGTTAGTTCGGAAAAAGTGTGGGAACTGCCCCTATGGGAAGAATATACTAGAGAAATTAAAGGCAAATATGCAGATATTAAAAATATTGGTGAAGCCAGATTGGCAGGCACAATCACTGCTGCTGCATTTTTGAAAGAATTTGTTGATGATACGCCCTGGGTTCATATGGATATCGCTGGAACAGCATGGGGTCCAAAAGAACCAGCATACCAGCCTAAAGTAGGTGCTACCGGTGTTGCTGTGAGGCTGGTGTATCAACTTTTGGAAAACAGAATTTAAATGAAGTCCTGAAAATTACTCAAAATTGAATTTCGATAGATATACTATCCGTTAAAATCAAATTTAATTAAAATATAAAAAGGAAATATCTTGACTGCGATTATTAAACCTCATGGGGGAGTGCTGTGCAATTTAGTCGTCCCTGAAAATGAAAAATTAAAAAAGGACTCTCTAAATTATAAAAGTCTCACCTTGAACGACCGCCAGCTTTGCGATCTAGAAATGCTTTTGAATGGTAGCTTTTCACCCCTGAAAGGATTCCTTAATCGGGAAGATTATGAAGGAGTATTAAATAAGCTGCGCCTGGAAGATGGCACTGTATGGCCCATGCCCATTAACCTGGATGTAAAAAAAGAATTCAGCTCAGACTTGAAATCTGGCGATAAAATTGCTCTCCGGGACCACGAAGGGGTGGCTTTGGCAATTCTCACAATTTCTGATATCTGGGCCCCGGATAAGGCAGAGGAAGCACAGAAAGTATTTGGCACTGCGGATGAAAAACATCCGGCGGTAGATTATTTAATGAATCAGGCTGGAGATGTTTACCTCGGAGGTGAACTGGCCGGTTTGGAACTGCCTCGGCATTATGATTACAAACTTCTGCGTCACACACCGGATGGTCTCCGCTCTCAGTTTGAAAAACTTGGTTGGACAACCGTTGTTGCTTTTCAGACCCGGAACCCCATGCACCGTGCCCATAAAGAATTGACAGTAAGGGCAGCCAGGGAAATTGGCGGCAACCTCCTCATCCATCCGGTTGTGGGTATGACCAAGCCCGGTGATGTGGACCATTTCACCCGTGTCCGCTGCTATAAGAAGATGATGGAAAAATTTCCTGAGGAAACAGCCATGTTAAGCCTGCTGCCATTGGCCATGCGAATGGGCGGTCCTCGAGAGGCGCTCTGGCATGCCATCATCCGCAAGAATTACGGCTGTACCCATCTAATTGTGGGCAGGGATCACGCAGGACCCGGTGTTGATAGTGAGGGGAATCCCTTTTATGGACCTTATGATGCCCAGGAACTCTTAAGTCAATATGCAGAGGAGATTGGTATTCAGATGGTACCCTTTAAACTCATGGTTTATGTGGAAGAGCGGGCGGAATATATGCCCATTGATGAGGTACCCGAGAACCTCACCCAGTTGAATATTTCCGGAACTGAACTTCGGCGCCGTCTTGATAGGGGGCTTGATATACCGGAATGGTTTTCCTATCCGGAAGTTGTTGAAGAACTGCGCCATGCTCATCCTCCCAAGGATAGACGTGGGTTTACAATATTTTTCACCGGATTATCCGGTTCAGGGAAATCCACCATTGCCAATGCCCTGGTGGTCAAATTATTGGAACACGGCCGGCGCAGGGTTACACTGCTGGATGGTGACATCGTGCGGATTAACCTTTCCAGCGAACTGGGCTTTTCAAAAGAACACCGGGATTTGAATGTTTCCCGTATTGGTTTTGTGGCTAGTGAAATTACCAAAAATGGCGGTATTGCAATCTGCGCCCCTATTGCGCCATACGAACAGGTACGGAAAAGCAATCGGGAAGTAATCGGCAAAGTTGGCAGTTATATTGAGGTTCATGTGGCCACTCCTCTAGAAGTTTGCGAGGAACGCGATGTTAAAGGACTTTACGCCAAGGCGCGCCAGGGAATCATTAAAGGGTTTACCGGCATCGATGATCCCTATGAAATTCCAGTTGAACCTGAAATTTTTATTGATACATCCGATATCACTCAGGAGCAGGCGGTTCAGAAAGTAATGCACTATCTTGAGAATGAAGGATTTCTGGCTTGATGGCAAATTTTCAGATTAATAATGGAGTTATTGAATCTGTAATTGAAATTTCGAAGCAGGCTGGATTAGTTATTATGGATATTTATAAAACTGATTTTAATATAAAGTTCAAGAATGATAAATCCCCTGTGACTGAAGCTGATACCAGGGCTAATGATATCATTACAGCAGAACTATTGAAGATTGCCCCTGATATTCCCATTTTATCTGAAGAGGGGAGAGATATCCCCTTTGAAGAAAGATCTAAATGGGAATCTTTTTGGCTAGTTGATCCATTAGATGGTACGAAGGAATATATAAAGAAAAATGACGAATTCACGGTTAATATTGCCTACATGCAAAATAATCTACCTGTTTTTGGGGTAGTTTATGCACCTGCATTAGATGAGCTGTATTGGGGAAGTATAGAAAAAGGTGCATATAAATCATTTGCAGGAAATTCATTTAACCCCATCCGAGTAAAGTCACAATTAAGCAATCCAGTACAATTAGCTACAAGCCGTTCACATCCCAGTCCTAAAATGGATAAATTCCTTGCTCAATTTAAAAAATTTGACTTACATCCAATGGGAAGTTCCCTGAAAATATGCTCAGTTGCAGATGGAAGGGTACATTTTTACCCGCGATTAGGACCTACAATGGAATGGGATACAGCGGCATCTCATGCAGTTATTAAGGCAGCTGGCGGTGAAATAATTAAGTATGGAACAAATAAACCCCTGGAATATAATAAAGAAGACTTATTAAATCCTGAATTTATAGCAGGAAATTTGAATTCAATTGAATCATTGAATTGAGGAAATAGAGTTTGATGAAATAGAGAATTCAGGATAAATTTATTTTCTGTATATTAAACAATTTTTAAAAATACTTCTATGGCGGCGTAGCTCAGTTGGTTAGAGCACCGGAATCATAATCCGGGTGTCCGGGGTTCGAGTCCCTGCGCCGCTACAATTATTATTGTAATAAAGATAAGGATACCCAGAATGAAAATACAAAAAGTAATTTTAATTCAATTAATTTGTTTTGCAGGCACTCTATTATTTTCTCAGTTAACACCCAAAGAGTTACTAATTAAAAAACGGATCAAAACATTAACAGAAGATACTAACAATAATAGATCGACAATATCATATTATAACCCATTGCCCGTAGACTATTCAGACAGTCTGATGGTTTATAATTCTACTAGCAATATTCCAATAGAAGAAGAAGACGATTTAAAATATTATGGGTATGATTTATTTTCTTTATTCCCCGAGCGTTTAATTTGGGATAATCAACCGCCAACTGGAGATTATATTATTGGTACTGGTGATGAGGTGATAATTGAAATTTGGGGAGATACCCAATTGAGGGCGGTGCATATTATTGATCAATATGGTAAGATAAATATAGATAAAATCGGTCAAATTTACCTGTCTGGATTAGCTCTAAAAGATGTCAAAGAGAAACTCCTTGATAAATTTCAAAAAGTATACTCCTCATTGAAAGGACAAGAAACTACTGCATTCCTAGATATATCAATTGGTAAGTTGAAATCTATAAATGTTACATTTCTTGGTGAGACGATAGCGCCCGGGATTCACGCAATTCATCCTTATTCAACTATTATTACCGCACTCATGCAGACAGGTGGAATCGATAAAATTGGCACACTTCGTGACATTCAAATTATTCGAAATGGCAAACAAATAATTTCATTGGATATCTATGATTATTTATTAAAAGGGAATGCTGAAAATGATGTTCGAATTTTAGAGGGCGATATCCTTTTTATTCCTATCAGATATTCGACAAATCCGGTTAGTGGACTAGTTAAACGACCAGCAATTTATGAGTTATTACCAAATGAAACACTAAATGATATTATTCATTTTGCTGGAGGTCTAAAAGCGAATTCTCATCAAGTAATGAAGATTCATCGTACCGAAAATCAATTGACTTCATCTAATACATATCTTGTTAACCTAAAAACGGAGCCGGATTTTATTCTTCAAAATGGAGATAAGATAATCGTATATGAGATTGCAGAAAGTGATCATCAAGTCTATGTATATGGACAAGTAAAAAATCCTGGATTATTTGGGTTTGATACTAAAAATGAGACTAAATTATTGGATATTTTAACATTGGCAGGAGGAATTAATGATGAAACCTATCTAAAAACAATGTATCAAGATGTGGGGGAAATTATAAGAAACAATCCTGACACGGATTATCCTGAAATTATTAAATTTAATATTAGTAAACTTATTTCGGGAGATACAAATGAAAATAAATTATTACAAAATTGGGATATTATACTAATTCGTCAGAACCCCAATTATCTATCCCCCCAAAAGGTCACGATTGAAGGTGAAGTGAAAGTCCCTGGGATTTATACTCTTCAGGAAAAATGGGAAAATTTGGAGGATATTTTAAAAAGGGCAGGTGGCTTTACAAACAAGGCATTTCAAGATGGCATTCAATTATACCGTAATCAAAACCAAGTTGCTTTGAAAGATTTTCAAATAGTTTTAATGGATGGAGATAGTTTAATTATTCCTAAACACCCCGGTGTTGTACAGATTTCTGGGGAAGTGAATAGGCCTGGACTCGTTCAATATGATAAAAAGAAATCTCTTAAAGATTATATAGAAAATGCTGGGGGTTATACAAAATATGCAGATAAAAAAAATATAACTATAATTTTTGCAAATGGTGATGTTCGTACAAAGAAAAAGTTATTTCAATCAGAAATTGGAGAGGGAACAACAATTATTGTTAACTTTGAAGAAAAATATGAACCATTTAATTTAACTGAATTCACAACCAACATTGCAAGTATAATTACTTCAATGGCAACACTTTATCTCATTATAATTAATTAAAAGATTTCCAGATATTGTGATATATTTTCTTTTGATATTTAAGTAAATAGGTTGACTGAAAAAATGAAGTTTATTGATCTACAACAACAATACCAAACGATTCAACCCCGAATCGATCAAGCTATTCAAAAAGTAATTAATCACGGTCAATATATTCTGGGACCTGAAGTTTTTAAATTAGAAGCTGAGTTGGCATCATATTCAGGTACTAAGTATTGTGTGTCTTGTTCATCCGGCACAGATGCATTGCTCATGTCTCTAATGGCGAAGAAAATAGGTCCGGGAGATGCAGTATTTACAACTCCTTTTACATTTATTGCCACTGCAGAAGTCATTCAACTCTTAGGAGCCACGCCCGTATTTGTTGATATACGTGATGATACTTTTAATATTGATACATCTAAATTAGAAATTGCCATACATAAATGTCAATCGAATGCTGAATTAATTCCTAAAGCCATTATTCCAGTAGATATATTTGGACTTCCAGCCGATTATGAAATGATTGAAAAGATTGGAAATAAGTTTGATTTATGCATTATTGAAGATGCCGCACAAAGCTTTGGAGGAAAAATAAAAAATAGGAAAGCAGGTTCCTTAGGGGATATTGGAACCACGTCATTTTTCCCGGCGAAACCATTGGGATGTTATGGCGATGGCGGTGCTATTTTTACGAATGACCAAGAAATAAGCGAAATTTTAATTTCAATTCGAAATCATGGACAGGGAAAATCGAAATATAATAATATCCGGATTGGTATAAATGGAAGATTAGATACCATTCAAGCGGCTATTCTACTTGAAAAGATGAAGATATTTCCAGAAGAATTACACCTGCGTAATGCTATTGCAAAAAAATATACTAATAATTTGAATCAGTATTTTACATGTCAGCATGTTCCGGATGGATATGAATCTGCATGGGCACAATTCTCAATTTTGGCTTTAAATTCCAAAGAGCGATCCATATGCATGAAAAAATTAAAAGATTCTGGTATTCCAACAGCAATCTATTATCCCAAACCTTTACACCTTCAGGAAGCATTTTGTAATTTAGATTATGCATTAGGAGATTTTCCAGTTTCAGAATCGATATCACAAAGAATATTCAGCTTGCCTATGCATCCTTATTTAACTGATGATAACATAAATAAAATTTGTGAAATTCTAATTTCATGTAAAGAAATAGTGGAATGAAAAATAAATTATTAACAAAAATTAATGATAATTCATCAACTATTGCAATTATTGAATTGGACTACGTTGGACTTCCGCTGGTAATCCGATTTGTTGAACAAAAATTTAAAGTCATTGGCTTTGATATTGATAGTGCAAAATGTAGTACATTAAATTCTGGAAAAAGCTCTATCTGGCCTATTTCAGCAGAGTTCATTGGGAATTATGATCTTGTAATTTTAGCAACTGATCATGATCAATATGATTATGAATAATTACAGAAAAAATCAAAAGCAATTATAGATACGCATGGCCGCTTTAAAGGAAATCATTCAAATATTATTTCTGCATCAATTTTAAAGGTAAATTAATATATTTGATTGAATATTGGATGAGTTATTGTAGAGATAAACTTATATTTATTAAAAATAATATTCCAAATTATATCCAAACTAATATGAGATATAAATTATTGAATAATGAGGTTAATATAGATTTCCAATCCCTGCAGCCTGGTGATGTACTGGAATCTTTTGCAGATATTGACAAGTCAATTAAAAAATTAAATTATAATCCTAAAATAGATATTGAGAGTGGTATTCCTCTATTTATTGATAGGTATACAAGTTATACTTCCAAGTAATTCTAAAATTGATAATTACAATTCCATAAAAATATGAATGTCCTGGTAATAGGAGGTGCTGGATATATTGGTTCTCATGCGGTGTTAGAGCTCTGTGAAAACGGACATAGTGTTGCTGTTTTTGATAATCTATCAACTGGACATTTAATAAACATCGATTCGCGTGCTGAATTTATCCAAGGGAATATTCTTAATAATGATGATCTTAAGGATGTTTTTAATGGAAAATTTGATGCAGTATTTCATTTTGCAGCATTGAAAGCTGCTGGAGAATCTATGTTGGAACCAGGAAAATATGCTACATCCAATATTACGGGTACAATAAATATTCTCAATCAAATGGTTGAAAATAATGTAACAAACTTTATATTTTCATCAACGGCAGCTGTCTATGGTATGCCGGAATATTTACCTGTTGATGAAAATCACCCCGTAAATCCAATTAACTTTTATGGGCATACCAAACTTGCAATTGAAAATTTACTGCATTGGTACAGCAAACTTAAAGGTATTCGATTTGGAGCATTGCGATATTTTAATGCTGCTGGTTATGATATTAATGGTCGAATTAAAGGTTTAGAAAAAAATCCTGCTAACCTTTTACCAATCGTATTGGAAACAGCAATTGGTAAAAGAGATTCAATGGATATTTATGGAGATGATTATAATACACCTGATGGTACGGGTATTCGAGATTATATCCATGTAAATGATCTGGCAACAGCTCATTTGCGAACGTTGAATTATATTATCAAAACAAAAGAAAACCTTACTCTAAATTTGGCTACAGGAAAGGGTTATTCAGTTTTGGAAGTAATCGAAAAAATGCAGGAAATAATTGGTAAAAATATAAACTATAAAATTATTGACCGACGACCTGGTGACCCTTCTGAATTAATTGCAGTATCCAAATTGGCGAATGAATATTTAAATTGGAAATGTAATTATTCCGATATTAAAACCATTCTTCAATCAATGTGGGATATTTATTCCCAACAAAAAAGCCTCTAAAATTTCAAAACAAACCATATCTTACACTGATCAAGCTATTGTTATATCTATCTTTTCTCCCTTAATGTAACAAGATGTAAAACTGAAGGTTTCATCTTAGTTAGGTGGTGTAAATTTAATGAAATATTTAAGCTGGATTAATTTTATTATCATTTAACAAAGGGAACAAAATGAAAAAATTACTAATTAGTATTTTCAGTTTTACAGTATTAACAGCATCAACCTGGCAGAATATTCAATCAGCCGAAGCCACAAAAACAAAATTAGATGTGGTATCCTCAAATGTAAGCCAAACTGTGGTCGATTTTAATCTGGATGGATTCCATCTGGTACCGGCCATGACACCAGATGGCGAAATGTACCTTGCCCGCCTGGAAGATGGCGCTTCTCTCTTGGAAATGGGTGCTCCGGATATGCATAAATATGCCCGATCAATAATAATTCCAGATGATAAGAAAATGGCAGTAAAGGTTGTATCCTCTGAATTTGTAGAATATAAAGATGTACTGATTGCGCCATCAAAAGGAAATCTATCCCGCCTGATTGACCCATCTGACGTGCCTTATGAATTTGGGGCTATGTATCAGAATGATAGTTTTTTTCCCGGAAAATTAGCAAAGCTGGAATCACCATATATTTTAAGAGATTTACGGGGACAGTCAATTGTTTTCTATCCTTTTCAATATAATCCGGTGCAGAAAGTGTTACGGGTGTACAGAAATATTCAGGTAGAAGTAACAGTTGTAGGACCAGGTACATTGAACGTATTAAACAGAGCTTCAACCCAGCCAAAATATGCACGGGAATATGTTAATATATACGATAGTCACTTTTTGAATTTCAGTAATGATTCCCGATTTGATTATCTCGTGGATCATGGTAATATGCTGATTATATCAGATGGTGCTTTTTTATCGACTATGCAGCCTTTAGTAGATTGGAAAAATAGAAAAGGTATTGCTACAGAACTGATTAATGTCAGTGATATCGGCAGTAGTTTATCCAGTATTGAAAGTTTTGTTGAAAATTACTATTATGATAATGGGCTTACCTTCCTGCTTCTAGTGGGAGATATTGCCCAGATGCCCTCTCCATCAGTGAGTGGTAGCTCATCCGATATGTCTTATGGATGTATCAGTGGAAATGATTTTTATGCTGAAGTAATTGTGGGCCGTTTTTCAGGTGCTACTCCATCACAAATTGCTACACAGGTAGAACGGTCAATTGAATATGAGCGTTATCCACAGGCAGGTGCTGAATGGTATGACAATGCCTTGGGCATTGCCTCCAACCAGGGACCTGGTTTTGGTGGATACACTGATGATCAGTTTAATGATTATATGTGGGATACCGTTCTGTCTGGGTTTACTTATGACAGCTATGAGGATATTTATGATGGTAGCGGCGGAACTCTTTCCCAGGGAATAAATGCGATTAATAATGGTGTCAGCCTCATCAATTATACGGGGCACGGTTCTATTTCCAGCTGGGGTAATGGAGCGCCGCTCAGTACTTCAAATGTAAATTCTCTAACCAATGATAACCTGCTCCCATTTGTGATTACGGTGGGTTGTAATGTAGGTGAATTTCAGAGTACCAATGAATGTTTCGCAGAAGCCTGGCTGAGAGCCACTAATGGAGGTGAACCAGCAGGTGCCATATCTCATTTTGGCTCTACCATCAGCCAGTCCTGGGAGCCTCCCATGCATGGGCAGTATGGTATGATGCTTGTTCTTACAGAATCTTATGATGAAAATTTAACACGGACCATGGGTGGTATTACCACCAATGGTTGCATGTATATGAATGATGCTCAGGGCAGTTCAGGGATTAATGAAACTAAGTACTGGACCTATTTTGGAGATCCTTCTGTCCCCATCCGCAGCGCACCTCCAACTGAAATGAGTGTTGTTCATGATGATGTGATTATTATTGGCTCAACTGAATTTCTAGTTACCACAGGCGCAGAAGGTGATTTAGTAGCTTTGTCACGGGATGGTGAGCTTCTAACATCTGCCTATACCAATGGATTTGGCAGTGTAAATCTCGAACTTGGTGATGCCGCAACGATTCCAGGTGAGTTGGATTTTGTCGTAACAGGATTTAATAATTTCCCCTATGAGACAACGGTTATGGTTCTTTCTCCTGATGGGGCCTATGTGCTTGTAAATAGCAGTTCAGTGTCAGCAGGATTTGACGATATGATTGAATATGGCGAATCCGTAGAACTCAGTTTGACCCTTGAAAATGTAGGCAATGACGCTGCCAGTGATATAACGGTGAACATCAGTACGGATGATACCTATATTTCTATTACCAACGGATCTGCATCCACCAGTTATATTGCTCCCAATGGAACAGCCATAGTTAGCGGACTATCCTTTGATGTTGCCGGCGATGTTCCCAATAATCATAATTTCGAACTCAGTTGCACCATTGTATCCGGCAATGAAACTTGGGAATCAACCCTGAACTTTACGGCCTATGCCCCGGTTCTGGATGTCACTTCTATAGTGGGAGATTTGGACCCTGGTGCAACTACGGATATGAGTGTGACTGTAATAAATAGTGGTGGTACCCAGATCACTTATCCTGTAGTGTCTGTAAGTGGCGATTCTTATGTTACCATAAATAATTCTTACTTTTCTAATGCTTATTCAGTAGAAGTTGGAATGGAAGCTACTTTAGATATGAATGTGACAGTAAGCCCAGCAGCACCTATTGGTCATTTAGCTGAATTTACGATGACGGTACTTGCCAATCTAGGGGAGGGCCCTGTAACATCAACGACATTTTCTGTTCCGGTGGGGATAGTCACTGCCAACTTTGAAGATGGTCTGGGATCACTGGACTGGGATCTTTCATGCAGTGGGATCGGCTGCGTAAACTGGGATGTTGATAATACGGAATCAAACTCAGGCTCTTCCAGTGCACAGTCAGGGGCTATAGGCGATAATCAATCATCAACCATCAGCGTTACCCTGGATGTAACTGCCGATGGCGAGATAGAATTTTATTATAAAGTATCCGCAGAGTATTCTACTTCAGGGAGTTACTTTTATGATGGGCTGGAATTCTATATTGATAATTCTCTGCAGGGGCAGTATCAATCAACTACTTCCGGGGGATCACCCTGGACCCAAGTAAGTTATGATGTTTCTGAGGGTGAACATACATTCAGATGGTCTTATGTTAAAGATGGTGGTGGTGGATCAACAGACTGTGGTAACACAGACTGTGCTGATGCTGCCTGGATTGATGACATTGTCTTCCCGCCTGCCTATATTGAAGGCGGTGAAGGTATGGCGGGTGATTTAAACGGAGATGAAGTATTAAATGTTTTAGATATCATAATTATGGTTAATGTAATATTGAATGGTACCTTCAATGCTGACGCTGACATGAACGGTGATGGTTCTATTAATATATTAGATGTAGTACAATTGGTGAACCTCATTCTTGGGCCTCGTGTGGATAATGCCAGTAGAGTTCAATTATTTGATACTGGCAGCGTATTGAAAATGTCTGCAAACGGATACGTGGGAGCTATTAAAATGGTTTTAAAACATGATACAGATTTCAATATTGATCTAACGGATGATGCTATGGTTGCAGATGCCGTAACTGAAGACAATTCTACAATTCTGGTAATTGTAGCACCTGAGTCAGATGAATTATTTTCCTATAAGGGAGATTTTGAAATTATTGAAATGGAGGCAGCTAATTCTGAAAATATGATTCCAATAATATTGCCATCTAAAACATCTTTGGGATATGCCTATCCAAATCCATTCAATCCTTCAACCAATATAAGTTTCATACTTGCTGAAAATTCAGATGTACATCTCAGTATTTATAATTTAACTGGTCAGCTCATTGAAACTTTGATAAATGGGCAATTTGAAGCGGGCAGCTATAATCTCAATTGGAATGCCTCAATGCAGCCCAGTGGTATGTATTTTCTCCGCTTTCTGGCAGGTTCAGAGATTTTCAATCAAAAATTAATGGTAATTAAGTAACCTTTGGCGTTTACCGTTAGGATAGAAGGGCTCGGTTTCCTGAGCCCTTCTTATTTTAAGAATAATAATAGTTATATTCTCACGGATAATAATAAGTATATAAATGATTTCCAGGGCGCAGATATATAATTTCCTTGGAACAATGGGATTTTCTTTCCGAAAAATATTAATGGGCGAAAATGCAATCGCCAAAATGGAAGATTTAAATAATCGACGTGATATTTGTTTCTCCTGCGAATTTAAAACAGGGAAAAAAATATTTCGGGTGTACGTCTTGTAATTGTTATATAAACACCAAAACAATTTTCACAATTTCTGAATGCCCGGAAGGAAAATGGAAAACATTGGATTATTAATTTTGTCTAAATTAAACTTCCATCCAAAGATTTAACCTGTTTAACTTCACTGCAATATTTTTTAATAAACTCATATAATTAATATAAATGAAATTATTTTCTCGTAATAAAGAAACCTCAGATCCAGCGATTATTATACAAAATAGCTTAACAGCTGTAGCAAATCGAATTTCCGATTCTTTTGAAGATGATGGATATCATTGGAATAAACCGTGGGGAGTGAAGCGCTTTGAAAGTTTAGTCTTAGCAAAATTCATGATGGATTATTCGTTCAATGGAATTGCTGAAGATAAGCTGAAAGATGATGAAAAAATGGCATTTGTCATTTTATGTTCAAGTTCCTTTTCGAAATTATTCAATGATGAGTTTTCTCAAATTGGTCTGAATTTCGAAGATATGCAAGAGGAATTACAGCAAAAGATAGATGCTTACTTTGATGCTCGGCGCGAGAGTAAACCTCCTCAATGTTGGCATAATATTTATCAATTGGTTACCCGCAGTAAATCTAAAGAAGAATTAGAAGATGATTTAAAGAAGAAGACAGCTGGATTGGAACTAATAAAAGGAAATGAAAACTTTTCTGGAATTGTGCCTCAATATGAATCTCAAATAAGAATGCTTAAAGAGAAGGCGGGCGCCTTTGAATCGGCAGAGATGATGTTACCTCACATGGTGCGTTTCACAAAAGATAAATTACGGGCGATAAATTTAAAAAAGGTAAAAGCTTTAAGTAAAAAGTTAGCAAAAAAGGACAAAGGTAAGAAAAAATAATTCCAATTCCCATTGGAATATTCTCAAAATTAAGTCTATAAATTACATCTCACCGAGAAATAATGTACTAATTTTGGCAGGATAATCCCACGATAAGCTGAAATTTATTATTCTCTTCGGAAGTCCATTGTATTCATATCTCAAAATGTTCTAAATTTCTTCTCTTTAAATTAAACAATAATGGCTGATTTAAATAAATTCAAACCAGTAGATAATAAAGTAGATTTTATCCAGTTAGAGCATGAAATGCTGGATAAATGGGATAGGGAAGATACTTTTAATCAATTGAGAAAAAAGAATTCCAAGGGTAAACCCTGGTCATTTCTCGATGGGCCTATTACTGCAAACAATCCCATGGGTGTTCACCATGCCTGGGGCCGTACCCTGAAAGATATTTTTCAACGCTTTCACGCCATGCAGGGACGAGAACTCAGATATCAAAATGGTTTCGACTGTCAGGGTCTCTGGGTTGAAATTGAAGTTGAAAAAGAATTAGGCTTCAAAACCAAACGGGATGTTCAAAAATACGGATTGGAAAAATTTGTAAATAAATGCAAAGAGAGGGTTGAAAAATATTCTGCAATTCAGTCTGAACAATCTAAACGACTTGGATATTGGATGGATTGGGATAATTCTTATTTTACAATGTCTGATGAAAATAATTATACAATTTGGGCATTCTTAAAAAAACTCTTCAACGATGGGAAAATTTATAAAGGCACCGATGTGGTTCCTTGGTCCGGTCGTTCTGGTACATCCTACTCTCAGATGGAAATAATCGAAGGTAGAAAGCTTGTGGCTCATACTTCCGTATTTGTTAGATTTCCATTAAATAACCGTCATAATGAGTATATTCTAGTTTGGACTACTACTCCTTGGACACTTACCTCAAACGTGGCAGCAGCAGTAAATGTAAATTTAGATTATGTAAAGTTAAGGGCATCAGATGGGGCAGTTTATTATTTTGCAAAAGAAAATTTGGAATTTCAACGCCTTGATAAACAATTCAAGGAGAAAAAACAATGGATTGAAGGCATTCCAAAGCTGAAAACAATTGCTCAAATATTTAAAGAAAGAGGTGGATATGAAATAATAGGTACCATAAAAGGTGAGGAAATGTTAGGTTGGGAATATGAAGGACCCTTTGATGAACTTGATGCACAGAGCAAAATAGGTGGTTTCCCATTTGTAAATCAGGAATTTAAAGATAAAAGAGTTAACGGGATATCCTGCCACAGAATAATTGATGGTGGAAAAGATAGTATTGGAGGCGATGTGGTAGTTGCAGCAGAGGGTACGGGGATTGTGCATATTGCACCGGGCTGTGGTGCCATAGATAAAATAATTGCTCAAAGATCTGGGCTTGTTTCCATTTCACCTTTGGATGAAGAATCCTGCTATATTGATGGATTTGGAAAATTCAGTGGTAAATGTGCTACTAAAATTGAAACCACACAGGCAATCATTGCCGATTTGAAGGAGAAAGGATTTCTCCTCTATCAGGAACAATATCCTCATGTATACCCACATTGCTGGCGGTCTGGTGATGAATTGGTATTTCGTATAGTAGAGGAATGGTATATCAATATGGATTGGCGTGATAAAATTAAAAACCTTGTAAAAGATATTCAATGGATCCCAGAATGGGGGCATGAGCGGGAAATGGAATGGCTCGAAAATATGGGTGATTGGATGATTTCTAAAAAAAGATTCTGGGGGTTAGCGCTTCCCATTTGGACATTTGAAGATGAGACTTTTTTTGTGGTTGGTTCAAAAGATGAACTAAAAGAATTGGCAGTAGAAGGATGGAAAGAATTTGAAGGAAAAAGTCCTCATCGTCCATGGATAGATAAAGTAAAAATCAGGCATCCAGAATCCGGACTCATTGGCACTCGTATACCTGATGTTGGCAATCCATGGTTAGATGCTGGAATTGTGCCCTATTCAACACTCCATTATAATTCTGATCAGGATTATTGGAAAAAGTGGTTTCCGGCAGATTTTGTTGTAGAGTGCTTTCCGGGACAATTTCGTAATTGGTTTTATTCACTTTTAGCGCTCTCTACTGTCATGGAAGATAAAGCTCCATTTAAGACATTGTTAGGACATGCAACGGTGAAAGATGAAACCGGACGAGATATGCATAAGTCCTGGGGCAATGCAATCTGGTTCGATGATGCTGCGGAAAAAATGGGAGTGGATGTAATGCGTTGGATGTATGCAAACCAAAATCCTGAACATAATTTACTTTTTGGATATGCAATTGCAGACGAAGTGAGAAAACAACTCATCACCTTATGGAATACCTATTCATTTTTTGTAACTTACGCCAATTTGGATGGCTTTGACCCTTCAATTGAAATTGATAAATCTACTCTTACAAAATCAGATCGATGGATTATTTCGAAAACAAATAAATTTATTAAAACGGCTGAAAATTTCTATTCAAATTACCAAGTATTTCATTTAATGTCTGAAGCAACTATCCTATTAGATAACCTTTCTAATTGGTATATAAGAAGAAATCGTAGACGGTTTTGGAAATCAGAAAACGATTCTGATAAAACTGCTGCATACTCAACGCTCTATCAAGTTCTAATTGATTTTGTAAAGGTTATGGCACCAGTTATTCCGTTTGTTAGTGATAAAATATATACTAATTTAATTTCAGGAAGAAACAAATCTGATGTTGATAGTGTACATCTATGTGATTTCCCATCGGTTGATGAATCTGATATAGATGAAGAAATTATAAATGAAATTGATGCTGTCATTCAAATAGTAAGCCTGAGTCGATCTGCTCGAAATAAGGCTAATATTAAAATCCGCCAACCGCTGGCTGAACTTGCCCTTTATGCAGATGATAATATTCAAAAAATTGCAATTAATAACCAAAATGAAATATTGGAAGAATTGAATATTAAAAAATTAAAATTAGTAGAAAATGAATCTGATTTGGTACGATATAATGTAAAACCTGATTTCCCAATCCTTGGTCAAAAATATGGCAAAGATCTTAGTAGAATTACTGCTTATCTTAATTATGTTGACAATGAAAAACTTGTTCAAATTGTGAAATCTGGAAAATCATTAATTATACCAGGAAACGAAGGGAAATTGGAAATTCTTCCGGATGAACTCATTCTTGAAGAAATTCCCGTAAAAGGATATGGAATATCATTGGGGAAAAATATAATTGTGGGTGTATTTACAGAAATATCAGAAGAACTGAAACAAGAAGGGTTGGTGAGGGATCTTATCAGGCAAGTGCAAAATTTACGAAAGGATTCTGGTTTAAAAGTAGAAGACCGAATTGAAATTGAAATAAATGGATCTACAGAGCTAAATAATGCTGTTGAATCTCATGAATCTTATTTTATGAATGAAGTTTTAGGTGTGAAATTGGATATGGGAAATAGTATTACTTTTAAGTTTCATGGTTCAGTAACAATAGCAGGTAAAAAGACAAATATTGGAATATCGCCTTTAAATTAAGAGGGAAATAAAATGGCAGTAAGTAAAAAGAAAAAATGGACACAAAAAGAGTTGGAAAAGTTTAAAACTTTAATCTTAGAAAAAAGAGAGGTAGTAACAGCTGAATTATTTGAAGCTAAAGAAAAAGCTGATGATGTTTTAAAAAATAATTCAACTAATGCTATTTACTCTTCGCATATGGCAGATGCAGGTACAGATCAACAGGAAATGGAAAAAAATTATTATATGATGAACCGGGAAAATAACTACCTTCAGTATCTGAATAGGGCATTGACAATGATTGAAGAAGGCTCTTTTGGTATTTGTGCTAATTGTGGTGAGCTGATTGATTATGACAGGCTGATCGAAGTTCCCCATACTTCCAGTTGTTTCGATTGTAAATCAAAGCCAGCTTAAATTATTGAGAATTTATTTTCCTACTATATTGGTCATAATTATTGATCAAGCCTCAAAATTATGGGTGAAAAATAATATACCACAATGGGAAACATGGAATATACTTGGATCGTTTCTGCGTTTTACTCACGTGAAAAATCCTGGGATTGCATTTGGTATCCCCGTGGGTAATTTTACCATGATTGTAGCCATATTATCTATAATTGCGACTATATTTATTGCCTATTTACATTGGCAGGAACGAAATAATCACCCTCTAATTGTAATTGGATTAGGACTAATATTAGGCGGGGCTATAGGAAATCTGATAGATAGGAGTTCAATTTTCTTTACTCAAAATTACGAAGGAGTAATTGATTTTATTGATATTGGTACAGCAGGGTTTCGCTGGTACACTTTCAATATTGCAGATTCAGCGGTGACAATTGGAATTATTTTTTATTTAATGCACTCTCTTTTTACCAATAAACCGGAGTTATTGGAAGCTAATGATTGAGCATCATTCATTTACTGTAGAAGAATCTAGTTTAAGGCTTGATCAGTATCTGGTCCATAAACTTCCAGATATTTCTCGCTCAAAAATTCAAAACTTAATCAAACTTGGGCAAGTCACAATTAATGGTGAACCTGCAAAATCATCATTCATACTGCATGGTAATGAATCCATTGAATGCCATTTTGAACCACAAATTAGAGATGAAAGTATCTCTGGCGAAGTAATGGATTTAAACATTATTTATGAGGATGAATCCTTAGCTGTAATTAACAAACCGTCAGGATTGGTTGTTCATCCCGGAAGCGGAAATTGGTCAGGAACATTGCTTAATGGACTTGTCCATCATTTTAACAGTTTATCCCGTCGGGAGTCCCTGAGACCTGGAATTGTGCATCGTTTAGATAAAGACACATCGGGTGTTATAATTATTGCAAAAAATGATAAAGCACATGATTTCTTGAGTGAGCAATTCAGTCAGAGAAAAGTCAAAAAACAATATTTAGCATTAGCATGGGGTAAATTAGAAGACCAGGGAATAATAAAGGGTGAAATGGGACGTCATACTAGAGATCGAAAATTATTTACTATGGTTGAAAGTGGAGGCAGAGATTCTTCCACAAAATATAAATTAGAGGAGTATTCACCTCCGCTTTCATGGGTTAGGCTTTATCCTGAAACTGGTAGAACACATCAATTGCGAGTACATTTAAAAGCAATCGGGCATCCTATATTTTGTGATGATGCTTACGGTGGTGGTGCAAAATATGCAAGATCCTTTCATGTGAAATATACCCAATTATTAAATCGATTAATAAAAACTGTTAACAGGGTTGCATTACATGCCCATACGATTGAATTTTGTCACCCTTCTACAAAAGAAATAATGAAATTTGAAGCGCCAATTCCTGAAGATTTAACCCGTGCATTAGAAATTCTTAGTGATGAAAAATAACAGACCTTCTGTCATCTCTGGTTTTTTGGATTATATCAGAAATGTAAGACTTTATTCATCTCATACTATTCGCTCATATTGTCATGACTTGGATGATTATTATACTTATTGTAATAATAATTTTGGAGAACAAGATTTTATAAAACAGGATCACACCGCCATTCAATCATATTTACAACATCTCTCCAGGAAAGGATTGAGCCCGCGAACATTGGCGCGAAGGTTGGCTTCCATTAAATCCTTTTATAAATATATGCTGGTAAATAATTTGGTTGACGTCAATATAGCCATGTACGTGAAAACTCCAAAAACAAACAGAGAACTTCCGCATTATCTCTCCTTAAAAGAGGCAAAAGATATCCTTGATCTCCCTATTGGAGATGATGAAACAATATTAAGAGAGCGCTTAATTCTTGAACTATTCTATGCAACCGGTGTTCGTATTTCAGAATTAATTCGGATACAATTAAATGATATTCGCCTAGAAGAAAATATTATTCATATTCTTGGGAAGGGTAATAAAGAACGAATTGTAATGATTGGTAGTGAAGCAAAAATCACTCTGCTTAAATATTTAGAAATGCTGAAAAATCAAACAGGGAATGATAATGAGTTTTTATTTCCACCAATTCGAAAAAGTAAAAATAGCACGATTGCCCCTAAAACTGTTTTTAATATAGTAAAGAAATATCTTAAAATTGTGTCAGATGATGAAAAACTCAGTCCTCATTCTCTTAGGCATACTTTTGCCACACATATGCTGAATAATGGTGCAGATTTAATGGCTATTAAAGATATGCTTGGGCATAATAGTTTATCCTCAACTCAGATTTATACGCACCTCCAACCTGAGAAATTAAAGAAAATCTATAAACAAGCACACCCACATGCACAATAAGGAATCACTATGACTTTAAATAATCACGGACTTGATAAATTGG
>SCKP01000012.1 GCA_004124405.1 Fidelibacterota bacterium
GCACTGCCGAAGACACATTGAGGGAATTCAACTTCCCCTGCATAGAAATAGTAATGAGTTCATCGCAGGCTTTTACAATCACCGGACGGATTCCCCCACCTTCACTGCCCATCACTAAAACCAATTTTCGTTTATAGTCCAGCTGATGCCATTGCATAGCTTTTACCGAATTTTCAACACCGATAATCCAGAATCCCTCTTTTTTCAATGTGCGTAATTGCTGATGCAGATTTCCACAACGGTATATGGGTAAATGAATAAATGCTCCCTGGCTCACCTGAAGTACCGAATCTGTTAATTGTACCGATTGATGCTCCGGAAGAAGAAGTCCGGTAATATTGGCACATTCAGCTGTTCGGATGATCTGCCCTAAATTTTGCGGGTCTTCCAAATTATCGATAACCAAAAGGCACTCATATTCTGTTGAATTATGGAAAGAAGGTAAGTTTTGAATAACATTTTCCTGAAATGTCACCACAATCCCCTGGGTTCGTTTGCCGCTATATTTTTTTAAAAACTGATCTTTAGTCAAACGGTGAACTGGGAAAGACTTAGTTTTTATCAATTTATTTACAACAGGTTTTCTTTCTGCCACTCCACCCTGCATGATATCAACCCTAATTATTTTTTTCTTTTTATACTCGAGAATATTTAAGGTGCCATTCAGTCCGAAAATTTGGTAGATATTTTGATTTTTTTTCTTTGGTTGTTTTCGCATAAAATCCGTTATTTAACTGAAGTGAAATTTACATCTTTTTATGGCGGAAAAACATAATACTCGTATAGATAAATGGCTCTGGGCAGTACGCATATTTAAAACCCGGGCAATAGCAACGGAAGCATGTGCTGGTGGAAAGGTGAAAATTGACGGAACTGCTGTTAAAGCATCCCGTAAAATTCAGGCGGGGGATGTAATTCAGGTACGGAAGGGAGTTATAAAATTTATGTATAAAGTGCTCAAAATTGCGGAAAAACGAATGGGAGCCAAACTAATTATTGATTTTGTTGAAGACATAACTCCCGATGATGAACTCGCTAAATTGGAATCCTCCCACAAACAACCCCTACAAACCCGTGAAAAAGGACGGGGACGACCCACAAAAAGAGAACGCCGGATTATGGATGATTTCAGGGATAAATTTTAGGTGGCAGTTATTTGTTTTTTGTTGCTGTTTGTAGGATGATAGTTAAATAATTTAGTTTTGTATTGACAATCAACTAACAACTAAAACCTAACGACTAAATCCAATCACTCAAAAACCAGCATTCGAATTCCAACCGTAAACACCACTCCACCTTTATAATCAATTTTAGGTTCAGGGCCAACGCTATCATCCCAATTTGCTGCTATATTGGAAGAATCATCATCCTCGTTTGAATAAGTCCAGTCATCTAAACGGATACTTGCCAAAGCATACTCAGCCCGGAGAACAATATCCAATTTGGGACTTATCATTAATTCTGATTGCAATCCAATTCGGGGACTGAAAATGGGCAGAACAACGGTATGGATTTCACCATCTTCATCACCATCATCAGGTCGAATATGAAAATCAAAGGGAAGGCTTAGAACTCCACCCGTCGAAAAGGGGGAACTGGGGATAATACGGTAATTGATTTCCAGTCCAAATCCTAAGTGAATATCCATAACTCCTCTGGTATCTTCAACCATTCCCAGGTTACCATAAATTGCTCCCCCAAATTGATGGAAGGGCTTATAATTTCCAGCAATCCTGAGTCGATAATTTTCAGGGCTGCTGCCAAATAATCCTCCTAAACTCCAGGAGGCAAGTCCTTCGGTTTGTTCTTTTGCCTGATAGCCTGGTTCTATGCTGTCCCATTTGCGTAATACCCTGCCTTCGCTGGCATCTGCACTCACCGTTACTACCTCTACAAACCCCACAGTCTTCCCTGGTATTGTAATATCTCGATCTCTCACCTTTCTCTTGGTATCCAGGGTACGGATTTCATACACCATCCCCTTATGAACACCCATATTTTTACCCAAAAGCAGCATAATATCATTACCCTGAACATGCAACACCTCACTGCTTAATTGATACAAGGATTTTAAATTGTCCACCATTTGACTTCGAACCTTTTTCAAGGCTTTATTAAGAGATTTAGCTTTCACTCCTCCTGTATGCTCAGCACTGAAATTAAATGAAGAAATAGATTGACCAGTTTCTACATTCAGTAGGCGAACTTCCCCGCTTATGACTGTTTGAATATTATTGGGGTAGCGCTCTACATTTTCCAATTCCTTGTCAATTCCCGCTTTCACCACTTCTTTTACTATCCAGCCAAAGAGTTCGGTTTCGGGTTCCTCCTCTTCATCCTTTTCTTCCTGTTTTTCTGTGGGAACACCCTTTTGTCCAAAGGTAATAATACTTATAAACAGGGCTTCATTGGCACCAGCAACCTTACCTATTTCTATGGCTTGATCTGGATTCACCACACCGGAGTGCTGGAGTTTCTGTTCGTTCAGAATTCTATCCAGTTGGCTGCGGTCAATAACATCATAGCGGTTTAATTGTGTGGCAGAACTGGAGGCAATCTGGATTATTTTTTTAGATATATCGCTGTCTTTAATTTCACTAGCCAGGATGATGAGTTTTTTACGCTCCATGGTTACTTCAGGTGCAACCTCTTGGCCCAGAGCAAGGCAAAATATAAATGGTATTATTTTGTAAAATTCTTTCATCATAAAACTGCTCTCCTTAATAATTTAAACATTTGGTTGAACTCCGCTGGAGTTCTCATTTAACCTGCATTAATTCTATTAATATTGGACACCTCCGACGTCCTCTCTTATTATCGAACAACCATCCCTGGTTGTTTTTTTGGGTTTACAAAATTGCTCATTTCAAACAAGCTGGTAGCTTGTATTACAATCCCTGTAGAATTTCAGATAACTCCGGTAAAAATTCCGTCGTTATTTTCTCCGAGAGTTTCTTCAAAGCCTGATTTGCTGATTCAGTTTTTGAGTTAAAATCACTGCCTTGAATTTTATTGAATGACTTCTCAATTAATTTTTCTCCTGTCTCACCTTTTGAAATGGAAATGGTGGCATCAGCAAAAGTTTGGTATATTCCATAATCGTTAGGTTTATCTGATACAGATCGGGTATTTACTGTACCCTTAATAATGAAATCTGCATCATTCGATTCTACAAAATTTGCTGAAAAATGGCTTGCGAAAAACTCCATTATAACCGGCGCTATATATGGATTACCGGTTTCTTCACCTAAATTATACTCCTTTATCTGAACCAAAATATCTGGTGGTATTACCTTAATCATGGATTGTACCTGAATATGAGGTAAATTGCCAAACAATGCTGATTCACCCAAAAGCTCATCCATTTTAACTTTATAATTCATATATTGAATAGCTGTTTTTCCATTTAGAGCTGGAAGAGGGAATGTACAATATCCGTCACCATCGGACAGAACCACTCCCCCAATATCATTACCTTGTACATTTCCAAAAATGGGGATATTTACTAAGGGAGTATTATTTTGATTATCAATAATGTGCACTCTTAATTGAACATCGCGAGTTAAGCCCAATTTAATTTCGGTAACAATTTCATCAGGAACTACCTTTATACGATTTACCAGGGTGTGAGTCAGTAATTTAATATAACTGTACAGGTTTACAAATTTACCCGAGCCCCGAGGATATTCTTCATTAATGGGTACATCCATATACGGAGATATTTCCACCATGGCTTCACTCAATGCAGTAAATGATTGAGCCGTAAACCCGGACTCTGCTTTTTCCAATAATCCCAAGGCCGTTTTTACTGCATTCCGTCTCTTTTTTTCAATTGTTTCATAATAGATTTTTTGAGAAAGCCGTGCCAATAAGTAATAGCGGTTTTTGCTCTCATAGGAATCCACTATTTCTATATTGGGGAGATTATTTTCAACCCGTGTTTTTACCACAGATTTTGCAAATTCATCTAAATCAAAATTGTGTTCAGTAATCACTTGTTCAAAGGTTCCTGACACATCAACTGAAATCTGGGAGGCAATTTCTGATAGAGCCTTACTGCGGGCTTCCTCACGAATATCACTTCCGTAAAAGGGCTTTTCAACACTACCTACACCAAACCAGTAGTTTTCAGCATGTGGTTGATTAGAAATCCACTCAGGTTCAGGGTGATTGGAACAGGACAATAAAAGAAGAAATATTATGGGGATAATAACTTTCAATACGAAGCACTATTCCTCTACAGGATTTTCAATTTCACCTTTTTTCAGCTCTTTTTCAATTTCATATAACAATGTAGCAAATGTTTGCGGGTCATAATTTTTCAAAATTGCTCCTGGGTATGACCAAACAATATTTCCATTTTTACCTACTAAAAATGAGGATGGTACCGCATATACTCCACCGTAATCTTTCATAATTTTATTCATTTCCCGAGCACCACCGTAAAGTAGGGGATAGTTAACAGCGAATGATTTAGCAAAATTCTTAAGCTGCTTTTTGTTATCTGATACAGATATTCCCAGTATTTCCAATCCCCTTTCATGATAACTTTTATGCATTTCATTGAATTCAGGTATTTCCATCCTGCAGGGACCGCACCATGTTGCCCAGAAATTAATAAGAACAACTTTCCCTTCTAATTTACTGAGAGTGTAAATGCTGTCATTCATTGCTGTGAGTGTAAAATCAGGTGCTTTATTTATATCCCCCAGTACTTTGTTTAAAGCCTCCTTCTGGGATAAACTAAACTTAATCTCCTGAGAAAACAGGAGAATAACTCCAAGTGTTCCCAACATTCCAACTATTATTAATTTCAGCATTTTATTTTTCAAACGAATTACCTTTCAAATTTAATTAATTAAGTGACTTTTCAAGAAAGTCTATAAATTTATTTACATCGGTGTTCATCCCCGGGAAACGAGATATCTCTTCATCGTTTGGGCTTAACACCACATAGAATGGCAGGGCAGCTGTTCCAAATCTGGAGATTTCCATTTTCTGGTTTTCACGATAATTATTTCCCCCATCTGTATAAAGCCGAAGCATTACAAATTCATTAAACAATTTCTGAACTTTTGGCTCTTTAAAAACATTGGTTTCCATCCAGCGGCAATTGGTACAGGTATATCCCGTAAAGTCGATAAATACTGGTTTTTCCTCTGTCTTTGCAATATCCAGTGCCTCAGGCAGATTATCAAACCAAACCATGTGTCCCTCCCCAGATTCTAACACAATATTTTGACGAGTGGCATCTACAACCGGCGGCAGATATGAATCAATTAGTCCATGCAATGGTTGCCCAAACAGACCCCCGGTCAAGTATATTCCAAAACTCATAAATACTATGCTAAGTACCAAACGTGGAACGCCAATAAATGGGAGGTCTGAATCATGAGGAAGTTTAATTTTCCCCAGTAGATATAATCCCATCATAAAGGAAATGATTACCCAGACAGCCAATACCACTTGTTGCGTAAATATTCCCCATTGCCAAACGAGATCGGTATTGCTGATAAATTTCATAGCTGCGCCTAATTCCAAAAATCCCATAGTTACCTTTACTGAATTCAACCAACCACCTGATTTTGGCAACTTGGCAAGGTACTGAGGGAATAAGGCCAGGAAAAAGAATGGGAAGGCAAATGCGGTTGAGAAAACCACCATTCCCAATAAAGGCCAGAAAAATGATCCCTGGCTTGCTGCTACTAATAATAATCCCACAAATTGCACGGTGCATGTGAACGATGTGAGCGTAAAGGTAAGTGCCATAAATAGAATGCCAATTACACCACCTCTCTGTTCCTGCCTGCTGCTGAATTGGCGGAAAGCTGAGGGCATTTGAATCTCATAATGTCCAAACAGGCTGAAGGCAAAATAGATAAATAATGCCGCAATAAAAATATTTACCCAGGGATTTGAAGCCATCTGGTTGGCACCAGCAGCTCCCAGGGTGAGTGCCAGAATTAACCCTAAACTGGTGAAAATAACAATAATTCCAATGGTATAAACCAGAGCAGAAAATAAGGGATGGGAATTTTCCTTCTCACCTGCTTTTGTAAAAAAGGATACTGTAATAGGAATCATGGGAAACACACATGGCGTCAGCAATGCTAAGAATCCCATACTTAAAGCAAATAATATAAATGAGAATAACCCTTCTTCTATTATTGAATCCAACTCGCTGGTTGTTCCAGATTTAGCCTCTGCTTTTTCTGCAATATTTTCAAATTCAGATTGAACAGGGGTAATATATTTTGCAATAGCATCCCCTTCTAATACTGTTAGATTTATGGCAAAATCATCCCAATGGGGAATACATTTCGTTGGGTCACAAACTTGAAAAACAAAGGTTCCTTTTATTGTGTAGGCACCGGGTTTAATCTCATTACTAATCTTTAAATCTTGTTTAAACTGTACCTGAGAAGTATGATAGCCAATATCCATTTTAAAATTGGGGTCGTATTTGATTTTTGAGGATGGTTCTTGTAAAATTCCTACTTCACTGAAATAACTGCTGTCCTCCCATTCAATATAAGTAGGACTCAAACTCTTCTCTGGATGTGTTGAATACACATAGAATTTTTTCGCGATTTTCAGCTTTGCTGAAAGTGTTACTACTTCCCCGCTGTGAACCTCATCTCTATCTAAATTCAGGCTGTATTTAACAGTATTATCAATATCGTTCTGCCCAATGATAAATGTCCCTATAATGGAAATTAGTAAAATTATTTTACTAAATATTTTCATGCAGCCTGATCCCTTTCTCTTCCTGAAATAAACTCTAAAAATTGAATGAATTTATGATGAATACTTTTCTTCTTTTTTAAATTATCCTTAATTTTCCAAAATTGTTTTTCGGTTTCCTCGGCACCCAATTTAATTAATTGATCAATTTTATCAAACTCTGCCCAAAATACATTCATAGTGTCAGGTCGAATAGTAATATCTGCCTTCTCTGATTTAACTTCACCAAGACGAGTGGATGTAATTTGTTCTGCCCGTCCAAGTACCTGTAATAAATTGGGGTTTTCCAGGGGTTCAAAATGGTTGAGTCCTACATCCACGCTAATACGAAAATCTGCTCCCATTTTCCGTACTGTTTCCACCGGAACCGGGCAGGATACCGCACCATCTGTGAGGAGCATACCATCTTTTTCTATAGGAGGAATATACCCAGGTATTGCAGATGACGCCACAATAGCTTCAACCAAATTACCAGAATTGAATATAACATCCTGACCTGAGTTTAAATCTACTGCCAGGCAGGAAAACGGAATTTTCAATTCCTCAAAAGTTTTTACAGGGAGCATGAAATCTATAATTTCTGATAATCGTTCCTGTTTGAGAATCCCCAATCTTTCGTTTGCTAAATTAATAATGATTTGGTTTTTCATATAGGTAGTAGCCATTTGAAAAATTGAAATATTGGGCTGGCTGGTGGGAACCAGGCGATGCAATCCAATTTTTTTATAGGCTTCACTTTCAATAAATTCTTTAAATTTATTCTCTATCCAATGGGGGTCTAAGGTGGCAGCATACATGGCTCCTATGACAGCCCCGATGGATGTCCCTGCTACCATGTGGATGGGAATTGAATGTATTTTAAGCGCCTTTAAAACTCCAATATGCCCAAGTCCTCGAGCACCTCCACCTCCCAGAACTAATCCAATTTTAATTTTTTTTGAAGCCATTATTTTGTATCTGTTTCTGTTTCGTTATTTTCCAATGTATTTTTTACCACTCGCACTTTTTCAATAAAAACCGGAATTGCTGGTTTATCAGATTTAATTTTATTTCTCATATCATATTCATAATCGGTTTTCCTCATATTTTTTGGAATTTTTGAATATAATTTCTTTTTCGTTTTGGGATCTTTTAAGGTGATCCAATCATCGGGGTCTTCTCCATCAGGAATACTTTCTTTGCTCATCATGACAGCCTGACTATACTCCGTTGGTGTATTGACAATATGATCCACTATATGCACTTTATCAATTACTTCCCCAAATACGGTATATTGACCATCAAGATGAGGGGCATCTGCTACGCAGATAAAAAATTGACTCCCAGCCGAATTCGGGTCTGCAGATCGAGCCATGGACAAAATTCCCCGTTTATGGGAAATATCATTAAACTCTGCATCCACCGTCCATCCAGGTCCACCGTGGCCATCATTTTTCCCATCATTATCTCGAGAATTAATGTCACCCCCCTGTATCATAAATCCAGGCATTATTCTGTGGAATTTTGTTTTATCATAAAAACCACTATTTGCGAGTTTTTTGAAATTCTTACAGTGATTCGGGGCAACATCAGGGAAAAGTTTGAGTTTCATAGTTCCACGACTGGTTTCCATAATGACAATATCATCATCAGTTACAGGTTCCGGAATAAAGTTTTTTGCAGCTTCTTTAATGATTTCAATCTCATGAGGAAATAAATACGTTTTTTTTCCTGAAGTAAGATACTTTGGAATTAGACCAGGAATATTAAATCCCTTGGATAAGTCAAATGCTTGAGGAATTTTCGGTTTTTCGCTATCCACTTTTAAGGAGTCAGAATTCCCTTCACCCATTAAAAATCCCGCAATAATAAATAGTAATATTTTTTTCATACCATCTCCATTTGTTTGCCTGTTCGCCCTCTTTGGGTAATGTCCTCCCCTTGTTGACATAGTGGACAATCTTCCGGTTCCCAGCTTTCCGATGGAATAGTGAGAAGAGCTGTGGTAGGGACTTCAAAATTGACGTCCCCTGAACTGCGATCCACTAAATTTACCACATGAGCAATTTCTGCTTCGTAGACCTTAGCCAGTTGAATCAGTTCAAAAACCGACCCGCCTGTGGTAATAATATCCTCCACGATGATTATCCTCTGTCCTTTTGTAATGAAAAACCCACGTCGAAGTTCCATTTTGCCATCCACCCGCTCTGAGAAAATATGTTTTACAGCCAAATGCCTACCAACTCCTCCAGCAATAAGAATTCCTCCAATTGCAGCACCTAACACCAAATCTACATTTTGATTTTGTACGATTTCTGACATTGCCTTACACACTTCATCCAATGCGCGGGGATTTTCTAAAACACGAAATTTTTCAATATACATATTACTATGCCTGCCGGATGTTAGCAAAAAATGCCCCTCCAACATGGCTCCAGTTTCTTGAAGCAATTTTAACAGTTCACGGGATTCCATACAATACTCCGTATTTTTTCAGTATAATTTTTTGCAGATTGAATAACATCATTGAGGCTGCCATCGCCGGCATACAAAATTCCCCGTGAAACATTGATAATGCCTATCCCATTATTATGTGATATTCTCAATGCGGTCTCCAAGCCCCCCCCTTGGGTTCCCACACCGGGAATAAGCCAGGGCAGTCCATTTGATAATTCCCGGACCTCTTCCATTACATCCGTTTTGGTTGCACCAACTACCAATCCAATATTGTTATAGGTATTTAATTCCATTGAAATTTGAATCACTTTCTTGAAAAGAGGGCTTGATTGATTTCCATGCTCCTGAATTTCGCTGGCACTTTGGTTAGAGGTTACTGCCAAAACAAAAACTCCCTTTTCAGGATTTTCAATAAATGGTTTTATGGCATCCCTGCCCATATAAGGAGAAATGGTTATAGCATCGCATCCCATCCCATCCAAAATTGCTGTGGCATATTGACGGGAAGTATTTCCAATATCGCCCCGTTTTGCATCGGCAATGACAATTGCTCTTCCGTTTATATGATCCACCAATCTTTCCAGTAATGAAAAACCTTGAGAGCCGAATCGTTCAAAAAATGCAAAATTTGGTTTATACACCGGACAAAAATCTATGCTACCATCAATAACATCCTTTCCAAACGATTCCATGCCTGAAAGTGAAGTATCCGCTCCAGATGGAAATTTGTCCGGATCAATGTCCAGTCCAATGCAGAGTGAGTTATTTTTCTCTCTGCAGACGGTTTCTAATCGTTGATTAAAGGGTATTGCCACAGCATTAAATATAAAGGTGTTTTCCCATGAATAAAAAATGCTGATAACTATGAATTTGCAGTTTGTATTAAATCATTCCACCATCTAAATTACTTCCCCCCCAATGGAACAACTTTTACTTAAAATGGATGAAAAATCGGAGGTTAAGGTGATTGCTGCCAGCGCCTTCAACTTCCGTATTGAACTGGTAAAAAAAGTCGGAAAAGACGATATTCCGGGACTTATCGATATTTCCCAATGCATGGCAGATAGGTTTGGCTCTCAGGCACTTCTCACCAAAACCAATATACCCAAATATTTTAATTCAGAAACTTTACCTTTTCTTGCACGATTGAAGGGTGAAATTATCGGTTATATTATTGGTGTTCCGCTGGAATATTTTAAACAGGAAAGCTGGTCTCATTTCGATGTTAATTTAGGTAAGAAAAATACCCTTTATACCTACGCATTTGTTGTCAATAGTAAGTTCCGCGGCAAAGGTGGATATGGTAAAACCCTTAAACGAATTTATGTCAACTGGGCAAAAAAACAGAAATATAATTTTATCACAGGTCATGTGGAGCAGGGCATATCCAAAAGTTTTCCCGGCAATACCGAAATTGTAAAAGTCTTCCCCTACTGGTACGGACTGAAAACTCCTTTTGAGTATTACAGGCGGACGCTGGGGTGATACAAACTGGGTGCTGCCTGCCTGGCCTAGTGAAACAAAGTCGGGGGAGGGCTGGATGCTGAAAATATAAGACTGCCTGCCCATCATCCATCTAAATTGCAGAACAATAGTAATTAATGGTCTGTAGATGGGAACCTCCGCATTCCAAATTCCCAATTCCAAAAATATATTTTCCTTTCCATATCTCTTTTTCCATCCATAAGGATGTTTTTATATTCACAGATTAATTTCGGAGAAAATCCATGGTAATGGCGGAAGAAAAACAAGCAATAGTCTTTGTACGGGATGAAATATCTGAACTGATACTACTTGTTGCCACTGAGAAGGGTGCCTTTCTGTATTACTCTGATAGCGACAGGCGTCATTGGGATGTAAATGGTCCTCATTTTCTGGGTTCGGTTGTGCATCATTTGGTTTTAGACCCTCGAGATAATAAAACCCTTCTGGCATCGGTCCAATCCCGCCAATCCGGAGTAACCATTTATTGGTCAAAAGATTTTGGTAAGACTTGGAATCCTGCTACAAAACCTCCAGTATTTCCACAAGACAAACATAAACGGAAAGTAGATCATATCTATTATCTGACTCCCGGGCATGATAGTGAAGGCAAGGTATGGTATGCAGGTACATCTCCTCAGGGCTTATTCAGATCAGAAGATGGGGGTGATACCTGGGGCTCTGTTGAAGGATTCAACAGTAATTCCAATTGGGCAAAATGGACAGCCAATAGTCCTGAGGGATACCCGAAAGTACCAAAACTACATTCCATTTTAATTGATTCTATGGATAAGGATCATATGTATATAGGGATGTCGTACGGTGGTATTTTTGAGACTACTGATCAGGGAAAAGCCTGGGAACCAATGAATAATGGCCTGAAAGTAGATTATTTAAAAGGATCGCCCGAATATGGTCATGATCCTCATGCGCTGGCTTTTCATCCCTTTAAACCAGAAAGATTATTTCAGCAAAATCACTGTGGCATTTATCGTATTGACCGTCCCAATAAAAAATGGGTGCGAATTGGAGATAATATGCCTGCAGATATTGGAGATATCGGCTTCCCCATAGCTGTACATCCTGCTGATCCCAACACCATTTGGGTATTCCCTATTGATGGAAACGAAGCCTGGTCCCGGGTGAGCCCTGAGGGGCAACCAGCACTTTACTGCTCGCAGGATGGAGGAGATACCTGGTTTCGGCAAGATATTGGACTTCCCATGCGGAATGCATGGTTTACGGTTTTAAGAAGAGGCCTTGCCACTGACTTCATGAATAGTGCCGGAGTATATTTTGGTACAACATCCGGTTCTCTCTGGATGAGTGACAATGAAGGCAATAGCTGGAGACAAATTGCCGTACATCTCCCACGAATTCTTGCTGTTGAAACGGGAATTATCTTAAAGAAGGAAGAAGGAAGAAGGAAGATTTAAGATTTTAAACAGGAGGAAGGAGTAAGCAAGCGTGCCAACTAAATACAAATAGGGCTATGAATATCAAATAACAAATACTAATTAACATATTCCCCACTACAAACTTCAAATTTCTATCATAAAGAGCCTAGTTCCTAGAACCCAATCCCCAGTCACCTGCATTCTATTTTTCCATCTATTTTTTCCCTGAAATTCTCCTATAAAAAGAAGTAATTTTACTACTCACCCTATAACCAAATCCAATTTTAATATGAATACATTACAACTGGGAAATAAAAATGTAGGAGACGGACATCCCGCTTTCATCATTGCAGAAATAGGTATCAACCATCAAGGTGATGTGAATATTGCACAAGATCTTATTCAAAAAGCGAAGGAGTGTGGCGCTGATGCGGTTAAATTTCAAAAACGGAGCCTCACCCGAATTCTTACAAAAGCCGGATTGGATATGGCATACGATAACCGCAATAGCTTCGGCAAAACCTACGGAGAACATAAAAAAGCTTTGGAACTTTCTGAGGCAGATTACCGTGAATTAAATATCTTTTGTCAAAAGTTAGATATTATTTTTTGTGCCTCAGGATGGGATGAGGAAAGCATTGACTTTTTAGATGAAATTGGTATTCCCTTTTTCAAAATGGCTTCAGCTGATCTGACTAATTTCCCATTGCTTATCCATACTGCCAAAAAAAATAAGCCCATGATACTTTCAACGGGAATGGCAGATATGAAAATGGTACATGCTGCTTTTTCTCAGGTGAATCCCATAAATAATCAAATTGCCATTTTACAATGTACATCTACCTACCCCTCTGCGTTTTCGGAGGTGCATTTGAATGTTTTGCAGACCTATATGAAAGAATTTCCGGATACTGTTATTGGTTATTCAGGGCATGAACAGGGCATTGCCATCCCGCCTGCTGCAGTGGCTTTGGGCGCTAAAATTATTGAGCGCCATTTTACTTTAGATCGAACCATGAAGGGGGGAGATCATGCTGCCTCTTTAGAGCCTCAGGGATTTGCAAAAATGGTACGGGATATACGCCATATTGAAGAATCAATGGGCAATACTGAAAAGAAAATACAGGAATCAGAAGCTCCCGTATTTAGAAAATTAGCCAAGAGTATTGTATCGGCTGTGAACATTAGCTCGGGTGATTCTATTACAGCTAATATGCTCACTACTAAAGGTCCTGGGACAGGTATTTCTCCCATGCGCCTGAATGAACTCCTAGGTAAAATAAGCAAAATAGATATCCCCGCAGATCAGGTGATAATGGAAGAGGATATTCAATGGTAGATTTAACCGCAAAAGCAAAAAAGATAAAATTAATTGGCACAGATATCGATGGTGTTTGGACGGATGCCCGCATGTATGTTACACCTGAAGGCGAATGGATGAAAGCCTTCTCCACTTATGATGGTATGGCAACTGCTATGCTGAAAAAAAGGGGGATAATTGTTGCTATTCTCACCGGTGAAAATTCGGATATTGTCATTGCACGAGCTGAAAAGTTGAACATAGATGAAGTTTATGTAGATGAGCACGAAAAACTGAAACGGCTCACTTATTTAAGCAAGAAATATGAAATCTCCATGGATGAAGTTGCCTACATTGGTGACGATATAAATGATTTAGAAGTTCTGAAAGCAGTGGGCTTTTCGGCTCTCGCTGGGAATAGTCCCATTCAAGATCAGTTTACTCCCGATTATATAACAACCCGCCATGGAGGTAATGGTGCCTTTCGTGAATTTGCAGATATCATCCTGAACGCTCAATAAAACTGGTGTTTTTCCTTTCCCTTTATTGGCTGCTTTCACCGATACTGTGGATTCTCCTTCCCCTTTTTGCCATCTTTAATCCAAAATTACGGCATCATTGGTTGAATCAAAAATCTACTTGGCTTCTGGCGGGAGAAAGAAGAAAAAAGAATGGAGAAGGGAAACAGGTTGTACTTTTTCATGCTGCATCTACAGGTGAATTTGAGCAATTAAAACCCATTTTGAAAAAAGTAAATCGGTCTAGATATTTTATTCTGTTAACTTTCTTCTCACCCACAATTTTCACCATTGAAAAAGATACCACTTTTGCAGATGCAGTATGCTATCATCCCTTTGACTTCCCCTGGTCTGCAAAAATGTTTTTACGGAAGTTTGACATTCAATATTATATCATAACCCGCAATGATATTTGGCCAACACACCTTTTCATCGCTCAGAAATTAGGGATAAATACTGTTCTGGTCAATGCCAATCTATACCGAGATAAACATTATAATTCCTGGCTCATTGGGAAATGTCTTAAACAAGTATTCAGTCAATTCAACCTCATACTCACGGGGTCTGAACGATTGAAGAACAATCTGCTGAATTTGGTTCCATCTGAAAAAATACAGGTGACGGGTGACAGCCGATTAGACGGGGTAATTGAACAAAAAGCTGAAAATAAAAACCCCTTACTCCCAGAATGTTTTGCTTCATCACGCACCCTCATTTTAGGTAGTATTATTCCATCAGATTATCCCGTAATTTTTGATGGATTTGCAAAATTCTATTCTGAGGGCAACCAATCTCTTGTGGATAAAGACCACCGCTTAATTATTGTCCCCCATGAAATTAATAAATCAGAATTACTTATAATTGAAAATAAATTAGCTGAGATTGGATTCCCCTGGGCATATTATTCTGAAAAAGAAAAACTACAAAATTCCCGCGTAATAATTATTAATAAGATTGGCCTCCTGGCGAATCTTTACAAGTATTCGGATGCGGCGTATGTGGGAGCAGGATTTGGGGCGGGAGTTCATTCCATTATTGAACCCGCTGTTTATAAAAATATGGTAAGTTTTGGTCCTAATTATCAGATTGTGGATATGGCAGTTTCTTTGGTGAAAAATAAACTGGCTGCCGTAATTAACAACTCTGATGATTTTGTTCAATTTTTAATCCTTCTGGATAATACATCAAAATTAAAAATAATCAGTAAAAAAATGGTGGATTTCCTTACTGGACAAAAACTGGCTTCGGATGCCATTATTGAAGCGATATTTACCCATGATTAAACAAAAGGTTTATTTACTCATTCTATTAACTACCTCCATTTGGGGAAATCCTCCCAACTTTGTGGGGGAAGAATTAAAATATTCAGCGGGATTTAGATTATTCCCAGCTGGAAATGCAATACTTTCACTAACATTAGATTCTCTAAATGGAAAGCCTGCCTTCCTACTTGCAACATCCGTAAAAACAAATTCCTTCCTGGATGCTTTTTATACAGTCCGAGATGAAACACTTTCCTGGCTGAATATTATGGATTTTTCGCTCTTAAAAGCTGTAAAAACAATCCATGAAGGGAAATATCACCGTAATCACTCAATACACACAATTGGAGATAGCCTCCTTATTTGGAATAAAAAATATTTCACCATCACAGAACCAGTGTATGACCCTATTGCCTTTATTTATTTTCTAAGGAGTCAGGAATTATCATTGGAGGATTCATTTCAATTTTTATCTGCCGGTGAGAAAAAGGTGAGAGAAGTATGGGTAAAGATAACAGGCATTGAAAAAATTAAAGTGCCTGCTGGAAATTTTGACTGCCTAAAAGTGGAACCTTTTTCCCCTGATGGAAAACCGCTGTTGAAAAATAATGGCGAATTGCGGGTCTGGCTTTCAAATGACGATAATAAACTACCGGTTAAAATTGAAATGAAAACAAATATTGGGACTATGGTAATGAAATTGAAGGAATTCAAACAAAGGTATTAGTAAATTATAATTAAATAAACTGGAGATAATCATGTCAGAAGAATCAACACCAGCAATTGAAACTACCCCCTCGAAAGATGAGCGAACCTGGGCAATGCTAAGTCATTTCAGTGCACTTTGTATGTTTATTTTTCCTTTTGGAAATATTCTGGCGCCTCTGATCATATGGCTCATCAAAAAGGAGGAGATGTCTTTTGTAGAAGATCAAGCAAAAGAAGTGCTGAATTTTCAGATCAGCATGACAATTTATTTGATAGGATCACTTATATTAATAATATTATTAATCGGCATCCCTATTTTAATTGGATTAGTAATATTTAATGTAATAATTACTATTATTGCTGGAATCAAAGCAAATGATGGAAAATGCTACAGGTATCCACTTAATCTGAGACTCATTAAATAAAACATTTCTAATTATGAAATTTATCTTGACGGTTAATCCCCATGGGGGTACCAAGCAGGGACCTCTTTTACTTAAAAAGATGAAACCACTTTTTGATGCGGCGGGAGCTGAGCTTTTTATTATTGAAACCACATTTGCTGGTCATGCAAAAGAGCTTGCTAATCAATTAAACATCACAGAATATGACGGATTTATTGGTATAGGCGGGGATGGTACGCTTCATGAAATTATTAATGGTATGCTTTCTCGTCATGATGGTCATAAAATTCCTATCGGAATCATTCCAGGTGGTTCTGGAAACTCGTATATGCATGATTTAAACCTCACCGACCCCTTGAAAGCAACAAAGGCAATTATTAATGGGAAAACTCGATCATTAGATACTGCTAAAGTTGAAGTGAATCATATAATCAAATATTCAAATAATATGATTGGCTGGGGATTAGTTACTGATGTAGGAAATCAAGCAGAGCATTTTCGTTGGCTGGGAACCAATCGATATACCATCCTTAGTGTGGTGGCAGTTCTTCGCCATAAAAGTAGACCAGCTACGCTCATCATGGATGATAAAATAATTGAAGATGAATTCATTTTTATTATTGCCTGTAATTCCATTCATGTAGGTAAGGGAATGAAAATGGCACCTAAAGCACGGCTTGATGATGGACTAATTGACTTGATTGTCATACGTTCTGGTGTAAGTCGAACCCGACTACTGCAGGTATTGCCTAAATTGTTTGACGGTAGCCATATCAATGAACCGGAGCTAGAATACTACCAAACCTCCCAGTTTTCACTTATACCAGAAACTGATGAAATATTAAATATTGATGGAGAAATTATGGGCTCCACACCCATTCAGGTAAATGTAATTCCCAAAGCATTTGAGATGTTTGTTTCCTGAATCGAAAAATATTGTAGTAAAAAAAAGGTAGCCCAGTGGCTACCTTTTTTCTATTATTAGAGGAGGAAGTTATTCCACTTCAGGCCAAAGCTCAGAGCGGATCTTCAATTGCATACCGGGAATGAGTTTCCCATCCCGACTATTTAATAAATCTTCATTATCCCAAAACAAAACCACCCATGCCAGTTCATCCCCATATTCTTTTTGGGCAATTGTCCATAATGTTTCGCCATTTTCTACCACATGATTATAACTGTCATATGCCCATTCAATGGCATTTTCAGCAGGCTTCTTTAAATCCAGTTCCCGATAAGGATAAATAAAATTGGGATTATCCCTGTCCGGACCAATACCCTTCTCTTCCCAATGTTCTCTATTCCACTGATAAATACGTCGCCACTCATTTGCATTATCGTACTCCTTATAGGCAATGAGTGATAGGTAATCTCCCCGCTTGGTCATGTACTCTGTCCAAATACTATCAGGGAATAACTGGTCATAATCAAACTCTCTCTGGATGGAAGTCTGAGGTTCACTTACCTCTATAATTTCTGGGAGTTCTTCCACCGAAGGTTCTGGTTCAATAACAGTATCCACAACCGGAGTTACAGCAATATTTTCAACTTTAATATTTTCGGTAACAGGGTCAACACTTACAAATTCAGTTTCTTCTAAAAGTTTTTCCGGCGTTATTAATGCTTGTTTTTTTGCGCAGCCAACTATAATTAATAATGTAATTGGTATGATAATTAGTTTGTTCATAGATCTCCTTTTTTACTTGATTTGTTTATATACGTGAAGATTAGTTGGAAGGTTCCAAATTCTTTTGAAAAATATTTCACAGGATATTAATCCTGAGTTTCTCAATTAATTCGGTATAAATAAATGGTATTATTTACCTGCCGGAAACTCTAAGACGATTTTCAGCTTTTGCAATTGCAGTCCGGGAACGGGCTTTATCCATTTTTTTATCCTTAAGCCGATCCTGTGCTCTTTTCTTGGCTGCCTCAGCACGATCAACATCAATATCTGAAACCAATTCGGCTGTTTCCAAAAGAAGTAATACGCTCTCAGATTGAATATCTGCAAAGCCACCATTAGTTGCATAAAAATATTCTTTCCCATCTTTTACAATCTTTACTTCACCAATTCCAAGGGCAACTGTGGCAGCAGTATGGTGTGCCATAATCCCAAATAGACCATCTGGTGATTCCGCCCTTACATAACTTACCTGACCCTCTGTAAAGATTTGGGTTGGGGTAATTATTTCAAGTTGAAAAGTAGTAGCCAATTTTATGCCTCTGACATTTTCTTTGCTTTATCACCTACTTCATCAAACGTTCCTACATACGAAAATGCATTTTCAGGATAATCGTCTCCATCACCATTTAGAATGGCTTCAAATCCTGAAACGGTATCTTCCAGAGAAACATAACGACCTTCTACACCTGTAAATTGTTCCGCAACAAAAAATGGCTGTGACATAAATTTCTGCATTTTCCGAGCTCTTCCCACCGTTAACTTGTCTTCATCAGAAAGTTCATCCATACCCAGAATTGCAATTATATCCTGCAGGTCTTTGTATTTCTGCAGCACACCCTGAACATCCCTTGCTACATTATAATGTCTGTCTCCAATCACCCGAGGATCCATTATTCGGGAGGTGGAAAGTAGTGGGTCAACAGCCGGGTAGATGCCAAGCTCTGCAATCTTTCTTTCCAAAACTGATGTGGCATCCAGATGAGCAAATGCTGTAGCCGGTGCTGGATCGGTAAGATCATCAGCTGGTACATAAACTGCCTGGATAGAAGTAATAGATCCCTTATTGGTTGAAGTAATCCGCTCTTGGAGATCACCCATTTCCGTAGAAAGAGTTGGTTGATATCCAACTGCTGAAGGCATCCTTCCCAGCAGTGCTGATACTTCAGAGCCAGCCTGTGTAAAACGAAAGATATTATCAATAAACAGCAGCACATCCCGGCCTTCTTCATCACGGAAATACTCAGCCATTGTCAGTCCAGAAAGCGCTACTCTCAGTCGTGCTCCCGGTGGTTCATTCATCTGGCCGAATACCATAGTGGTCTTCTCAATCACACCGGATTCTGTCATTTCATTATAGAGGTCATTTCCTTCACGGGTACGTTCTCCCACTCCGGCAAATACAGAGTAACCGCCGTGCTCGGTGGCAATATTACGGATAAGTTCCTGAATGAGTACCGTCTTACCTACACCGGCGCCACCAAAGAGCCCTGTTTTTCCACCCCGGGTATAAGGTTCCATGAGGTCAACTACCTTGATCCCTGTTACCAGTACTTCCCGGGAAGTTGTAAGGTCTTTATGAAGCGGAGGAGCCCGGTGAATGGGAAGTTTTGATTTTGATGAAAAAGCGCCCTTTTCATCAATTGTATTCCCCAGAACATCAAACAGCCGTCCCAATGTTTCCGGCCCCACAGGAACCATAATTGGGTCACCGGTATCGGTGACTTTTTGCCCCCGGGTGACCCCGTCCGTTGTATCCATTGCTATGGTCCGCACAATACTATCGCCCAGATGCTGGGCAACTTCTAAAACAAGTTTGCCTTCACCATTGCGATTAATTTCAAGAGCATTCAAAATTTCCGGTAGTTGGCCGTCCTCAAAGACAACATCAACAACTGCGCCCATAATTTGTGTTACTTTTCCAATTTCAGACATCTATATTTCCTCTATTAACTGAGTGCTTCAGCACCACTCACAATTTCCAGCATTTCAGTGGTAATTGCAGTCTGGCGCGCTTTATTAAATTGTAATGTTAGATCTTTGATCATATCTCTAGCATTAGAAGTTGCATTTTCCATGGCCACCATCCGTGCTGCCTGTTCCGATGCATTTGATTCCAGCAAATATTGCCACATTTGGGTATTCAGATAGCGTGGAATGATAGATTTTACCACTGCTTCCTTTGATGGTTCAAAAAGCCGATCAGGTATATATGACTCTTCTTTTTTCTCTGGGTTATAACTCATGGGCAAGAAGGTATCATTCTTAATTTCCTGACGGGCTACATTTATGAAACGATTGTAAATCACCTGTACCTGATCCACTTCACCTTTGACAAACCTTGATACAATTTCAAGCCCTAAATTCATGGCGTGTTCGTAGCCTAAATCATTCCAAAAGTCCATAAATTCCAGGGCGATTGGGTAGCTGCGGTTTTTGAAATACCCACAGGCTTTTTTACCCACGCAGAGGATATCTGAATTATCTTTCCCCACTGCATCAATTGCATGATGGGCTTTCCTGAGTACATTGTGGTTAAATGCACCAGCCATGCCCCTGTCCGCAGTGATAACCACGAACAATGTACGCTCTACGGGGCGGATATTCAACTCAGGCATGAGGCTCCGATCTATTTCCGGTATGAGAGACTCCAGCATTTCTGCCAGACGGCTGGAATAAGGCCGTGCCTTTTCCATATTTTCCTGAGCCCGGCGCATTTTGGCAGCCGCTACCATTTTCATGGCATTGGTCACCTGCTGGATAGATTTAACCGACTTTATCCGGTCACGGATATCCTTAAGATTTGCCATAGATTATACTAAGAATCCTTTTTTGAAATCTTCAATTGCCTTTTTCAATTCTTTACCGGTTTTATCTGATATTTCACCGCTACTGCTGATTGTTTTGAGTATTTCCTCATGATTGGCATCCAGGTGATCCATCAATCCCTTTTCAAATTCACCTATCTTTTCATTTGGAATATCATCCAGAATACCCTGGCTGCCGGCATAAATAATGGCAATCTGATGTTCAACATCCATAGGCACATACTGATTCTGTTTCAAGATTTCTACCATTCGCTCACCGCGGGTTAACTGAGCCAGGGTTGCTTTATCCAAATCTGACCCAAATTTGGCAAAGGCTTCCAGTTCACGGAATTGTGCTAAATCAAGTCTCAGTGTTCCTGCAACTTTTTTCATAGCCTTGATTTGTGCATTCCCACCCACACGGGATACAGACAACCCCACATCAATAGCTGGTCGGATACCGGAATTAAACAGATTATTTTCCAGATAAATCTGACCATCAGTAATTGAAATTACATTGGTAGGGATATAGGCTGCCACGTCGCCTTCCTGTGTTTCAATAATAGGAAGAGCTGTGAGCGATCCACCACCTAATGCATCCGAAAGCTTGGATGCCCGTTCCAGTAAACGGCTGTGCAGGTAGAACACATCACCGGGAAATGCTTCCCGCCCAGGTGGACGGCGCAATACCAATGACATCTGCCTATAAGCCACCGCTTGTTTTGATAAATCATCATATATAATAAGCGCATGTTTGCCGTTATCCCTGAAATATTCACCCATTGCACAGCCGGCATAGGGAGCAATAAACTGTAAGGGGGCTGCTTCTGAAGCATTGGATGTCACTACTGTTGTATATTCCATAGCGCCGTTGGCTTCCAGCTCAGAAACTATACTTGCTACTGTTGAGGCTTTCTGTCCAATAGCAACGTAGATGCAATATACAGGCGAATCAGTATCGTGCGTGTATTTCTGATTAATTATGGCATCTACAGCAATGGCTGTTTTACCGGTTTGACGGTCGCCAATAATAAGTTCCCGCTGGCCCCGTCCGATAGGAATCATACTGTCAATTGCCTTAATTCCGGTTTGCAGGGGTTCCTTCACCGGCTGCCGTGCCATCACACCCAGGGCTTTCCGTTCAACTGGTAAAGACTCTTTGGCATTAATAGGTCCTTTCCCATCAATGGGCTGCCCCAAGGGATTTACTACCCTGCCCAGCATTTCAGGACCAACCGGTACTTCAACAACCCGGCCTGTCCGTTTTGCCAAATCGCCTTCTTTTACCAGACGGCTTTCGCCAAATAATACCAATCCAACATTGTCTTCTTCCAAGTTTAATGCCATACCGAAAACCCCATTGGGGAGTTCCACAAGTTCGGAACTCATGACATTTTCCAAGCCACTGACCCGGGCAACACCATCACCCACCATGAGTACTTCACCTACTTCTGAAACATCCAATTCAACCTGATATTTCTGAAGTTGCTGCTTCAGCAAGGATGTTATTTCTTCAGTTTTGATTTCCATAAAATCTCCAATTAGTATTTACTATTGATAGAGGGTGGCACCCAATTTCTGTAACCGGGTAGCGATAGATCCATCTATTATGGTGTTTCCAATTCTAAATTTAACACCACCCAAAATATCTGGATCCACAATGGTTTCCATTTCTATCTTCTTTTCAAGTTTTTTCTCAATTCTAGATACAAGGTCATCCAGTTCATTATCATTAAGAGGGGCTGTGGTGGAAACGGTTATTTTCATAGCCCCACTTTTAGAATCAATTAAAAATTGAACTCTTTTGATTATTTCTTCAAGTAATTGAACTCGCCCGTCATTCAGCAATTGAAATATTAGTTCAAATCCAAATTCCGAAAGAACATCTTTCAAAACCGCTTGTAGTATTTTGGATTTATTCTCCAATGAAATTCGTCTACTTTGTAAAAATAAACGCAATTCCGGAGAAGTTTTATACATCATTAACAATGTATTGAGATGCAGCGACACTTCAGACAATTGTCCAGACTTCTCAGCAACTGCAAATACTGCTCCGGCATATTTGTTCACTTCTCGATTTTTTTTCATCAGGCTTTCCCAATTCCATCTATAGTTTCTTTGATAAGCCTGCGATTATCTTCAGAGTCCAGATTTTTTTCAATAACTTTAGAGGCCGCTTGAAGTGAAAACTCTACTACAGTAGACCGGATCTCCTGAATAGCATTTGCCTTTTCAGATTGAATCTGTTTTTTTGCTTTTTCAAGTATATCACCAGCTTCTTTTTCCGCAGTTACTTTTATTTCTGCTCTTACTCTTTCACCTGCAGCCTTACTTTCAGCAACAATCTTCTGTGCTTCGGATTGTGCTTTCCGGATCATTTCCTCATATTCCCCTGCTACTTTATCTGCTTCTTCCCTGGCTTTTTCAGCGGATGAAAGGGCATTCCGGATGTCTTCTTCACGTTTATCCAGCGCCTCGATGAGCGGACCCCATGCCTTCCATTTTAAAATTGCCAGAACAATGAAAAAGGTGACAATCGTCCACATGAATAAGCCTGGGTCAAAACTTAACCATTTCTCCATCCAGCCACCTTCATGAACTGGATCACCATGACCAGATCCCTCGGTAGCAAAAAGAAATCCACAGATACTCACAGCAGAAATTATAAGTCTGCTCAATATCATTATTATCTTTCCTTTTTTAGAGTACTACAGCTAAGATGCAGACAACGAGTGCAATAATTGCAACGCCTTCCAGAAGGAAGAGCGGAAGATTAATGGTTGCGCGTATATCTGCTGCGGCTTCAGGCTGACGTGCTGTGGCATTAGCTCCTGCAAACGCCAGCAGACCAATCCCCAATCCTGCTCCTAACACTACAATCCCTGCACCGATACCTGCTCCAAGCAAACCGCCTTCAGCTGCCATGGAAGTAGCAACTGTCAACATACCTAATACAATGGCTCTTATTCTTAACATTTTATGATTCTCCTTTTTTTTATTTATTATATTCATACTTCTATATTTTAATGTTCTGTATGTATTGCCATTCCAATGAAAACTGCCGATAACAAGGTGAATACATACGCTTGAACAAAACTGACTATCATTTCTAAAAAATAAATACCTGTATTTAATAAAATAGAGACAATCCCAACGGCTGCGGATGAGAGAATAATAGGTAGGGCAAAAATTGCCAGCATCCCAATATGCCCTGCTGTCATATTCGCCCCCAATCTCATAGTGAGAGCAAATGGTCTTACAAACATTCCTAATATTTCAATGGGAATTAAAATTAACAGAACGGGAGCAGGTACGTTGCCGGGAATCATATTTTTCCAATATCCCAGAAATCCATGCTTCATTGTTCCGGCAATTATTATAGCAAAAAAGGTGATGCATGCTAATCCAGCTGTTGTATTAAAATTTCCGGTAACGGTTGAGCTCCCCCCGGGAATCAGGTTAAAAAATGGTATCATTCCCAGAAAATTACAGATGAGTATAAAAATAAAATAGGTGGTGATTAGGGGAGTCCACATTTTGCCATGGATGACACCAATGTTGGGATTCACTATATCTTCCCGGATAAAATTCATCAATAATTCAAAAATATGACTCAATCCTTTTGGCTGGGCATCAATATTTTCTCGATACCTACGAGTAGCCCAGATTGCAAATCCTACCGTTACAGCAGCAGCAATCCATAGCATGATTACGTGTTTTGTAATAGAAATATCATAGCCAAATAAGTGTAGATCAAGAAATTTATAATTCAGGTCATTTGTCACATGATGGAGAATAATTTCGCCTAATGATTCATCATGTTGTTCAGACATTTAAATTCCTGTTTTTTATCAATTTTTTTTGAGTTACAAATGCTTCAATAAAATGAAACACAATTAAATTAAGAAGTCCTGTTAAAATAAGAAGTGCGTGAGTATTTTTTTCTGTACTCAAATAAAATATGCTGACAATTGCAGAAATGAAAACTACCTTGATTCCCAAAATTACAAAGTGATTTTTTAATTCCAACTCTTCATCGTGCTTGGATAATTTTCTCGCAGCTACTATTCCAACAAATCCTGCTAGAGCGATAATAATGTTCATTAATAAAATCATTTTTTCAATATGTACTTTGATAATTCATAGAGCCCTACTACAACACCCAGCAATAATCCGATAACCACCCAGAAATTTTCGATCCCTCTATATTTATCTAGCCAATACCCCCCAATACCAAACAATCCTAAAGCTCCTAAAACAGAATAGGATGCTCCAACTGCTCTTTGCAGACCTTTTCCATCATTATCAGACATGAAAAAACGCTCCCAAAATCAGCGTTGAATTATCTCACCTCTATTAAAAAAGAAAATTAAGTGTCATTCTTTACAGCTTTAGTTTCTTTTGCCATACTGCAGACACCATCGAATTTCGCACCTTCTTCAATGGTCAAAATAGCTGCTGTCAGGTTTCCTGATAAAAAAGATGTGTCACCCAGAGTAACTTTTTTTTCTACTTTTAAATCACCATCAACTTTACCGCCAATGGCTGCTTCCTTGGCTGAAATATTCCCTTTTACAACAGAGCCCTTGGCTGTGCGGACAGCTCCATTTGACTGGATATTTCCAAATACTTTACCATAAATTAGCAAACTCCCGGATACTTTAACATCTCCGTGAATTTCCAATTCCGGCCCTAGAATGGAGCTCGTTTTACCTTCTGGCTTCTCTGATTGAAACATCTTTTTCCTTATATTCCGGGATTATCTCCCGAGGATCTAATACCTGATTATTTTTCCAAATTTCAAAATGTAAATGCGGTCCTTGACTCTTTCCGGTTTCCCCTACTCGAGATATAACCTGATTTTTTATTACGTCGTCTCCCGATTGAACTATAATGGTATCATTATGACCATAAAGGGTGATAAATCCACCAGGATGATTTACAATTATTGTATTTCCTAAATCTTCACTCTTTCCGCAAAACACTACTTTTCCATCAGCGGGTACCCGAACTTCATCAAGGTTTTTTGCTGCAATGTCAATTCCCAAATGGTTATTTTCATGCTGCAAACCCCGAGTAACATATCCCTGAACAGGTGCTATGTTGGGGTATCCCATTTTACGAGAAGAATAAAATCCTGTTAGAAATTTTTCATAGGTATTTGAAGAGTCAATGACCTTGCTGTATTCCAAATCATTAATGATATTTTTCAACAGGGCACTATCTTTTTCCAAACTTCTCAATTCGCGAGTTAATGGATCTCGGTTTGCGAGCCGTAAGCTCCCAATCACCGCAAGTCCTATAATTAAAAATCCAAAAAGCGAAAAAATGATGACCATATTTTTTGATACCTGAAAGGAACGACTATATTGATTCTGATCAGATGCAAAAAAAACGGTGTAAAACTTCTTTTTCAATACTTTAACAGACCGGAAAATTAGGGAGTTTTAAAATTGGGGGGCAAATACTATTTATGATTTTTTTTCTGTTCCTGAAATTATTTCTAAAATCCGCTGAAAATCATTTTCCGAGTAAAATTCAATTTGAATTTTTCCTTTACCCTTTTGATTTTTTTTGATAGCGACCTTTGTTCCAAGAAGTGAAATAAGTTCGTTTTCAATATGAATAACATCTGATTGTTTGAGAGCGACTATTTTTACCTTTAAATTATTTTTAAAAGATTCAGAATATTTCTTTACTAAAGCTTCAGTTTGCCGGACACTTAATTCTTCCCGGACAACTTTTTGGTGCAGCGTCATCATTTGCAGGGATTTTCGTAATGCTAAAATTGCCAGTGCATGACCAGTGGATATTTTTCCGGAATTTAGGCTGGATTTTATTTCGGGGGGTAGTTTTAAAAGGCGGAGCGCATTGGCAATAGCTGGCCTGCTTTTCCCCACACGTCTGGCAATGTCGTTTTGAGAAAGATCATATTTCCCACTCAAAATGGCATATCCTTCCGCTTTCTCAAGCGGCTTCAGATCAACGCGCTGAATATTTTCCACAAGGGCATATTCCATCATTTCCACATCAGCATCCACACTGAGAATATAGACGGGAACCGTCTCCAACCCGGCATCTTTTGCAGCCCTGAGCCGCCGTTCTCCGGCAATAAGTTCAAAATTCCCATCTTCTAATTCACGAACTGTTAAGGGTTGTAAAATTCCATTCTCTTTAATGGAAGCGGTGAGTTCCTTCATTAGCTCTGGATTAAATTCCTGTCGAGGCTGGTTTCTATTGGGAATGATTTGAGTTAATGGTACAGCGCTGTCAATATAGCGATCATCCGTCGCATAGGATGGAATGAGAGCATCAAGGCCTTTGCCTAATCTTTTCTCAGCCATTTTTATTTAGAAATTCAGTTACAAGATTCATATAATTATGCGCACCGGTGGAGGTGGCATCATAAAGTAAAATAGGCTTGCCATGACTGGGAGCCTCGCCGAGACGCACATTCCTTTTAATATAGGTGTCATACACTTTGTCCCCAAAATATTCATGGAGTTCCTGCACTACCTGCCGGGAGAGGTTGAGCCTGTGATCATACATGGTTATAAGAATACCCTCAATCTCCAGTTCCTTATTCAAATGTTTCTGCACCATACGAATTGTATTCAGCAATTGGGAAAGCCCTTCCAGGGCATAATATTCACATTGTATGGGAATGATAATGGTGTGAGCAGAAGTTAATACATTAATGGTTAGAAGTCCCAGGGATGGAGGGCTGTCAATAATGATATATTTATATTTTCCTTCCACATCTTCCAGGGCTTCCTTTAACATTCTCTCCCGCGAAAAGAGGCTCACCAATTCAATTTCCGCACCTACTAATTGCGCACTGGAGGGTACCACATCCAAAAATTCTAAATCCGTTTTCTGAACTACATCTGATAGTTTTGCTTTGCCAATTACGACATCATAAATGGATTGCTTATAGGAACCAATTTCAATTCCCACACCGGATGTAGCATTGGATTGTGGGTCCATATCTATAAGCAGAGTTGGGGTTTCTGTTACCGCTAAATATGCGGAAATATTTACAGCTGAAGTTGTTTTTCCAACTCCTCCTTTCTGATTGGATATTGCAATAATTTTTGTGTCAAATAATTTCATTTGTATGTGAAACGGGAGGAAAATATACCGGGTTGTTTGTTCACCGTGCAATGGGAACTAATTAGAAGCCTTTTATTATTTTCTTATTTCCTCAATAGGTAAAGTAGTAATTTATAACTCACTTAAAGAGAGATAACAGAAATGGATCCAATCCAAATTACTCAATCCGTTGCTATTCTTTGTGATGGCAATAATATCGAACGCAGCATACATGAAGAATCAAAATCCAACCACACCATGGTTAATTTCGATGAATTGGTTCCCCGATTATTAAATGGCAGAGGACTAAATCGCCTTATTTATTTCAGGGAAGGGAAGGCAATTTCAACCAAATTTGCTGAAAGGCTCCATGAAAATTATTACGGTGCCGTAGTCCCCTGTCATAAATCCGCCGATATTCCCCTCTCAATAAAAGCCACCCAACTATCTTCAAAGGTAGACACTATAATTATTATGTCGGGTGATTCTGATTTCATTGAGCTGGTTCGCCATTTGAAAGCAGAGGGTGTACGGGTAGAAATTGCTGCTGTAAAAAGAACCACAGCTAAAATATTAATAGAAGAAGCTTCCTACTTTCATGAAATTACTAAAGACGACTGGTTTGAATATAAAGCACCAAAAAAAGGTGGGAAAGGTAGAAAGAAAAAGTAAATAATCCCATCAAGCAAGGTTGCTTAATGTACAGCGACCAGCCCTACCAGCCCTGGTTGCAGAAAACTAATTCAATAGGATAAATAACTAAATACCTTCAAGCAAACCCACCCATAATATTAGCAGTTTACAATTGGCGGGTTAATTTGGTTGATGTCTATCTAGGTCCCTGCAGATTGTAATACCTCACCTAATTCACCTTTTTCTTCCATTTCCATCACAATATCACAGCCGCCAATAAGTTTGCCTTTTACAAATAGCTGGGGAATGGTTGGCCAATTAGAATGAGCCGAAAGGATTGTTCTAGTTTCAGGATTCTCTAAAATATTTACATCCTGAAATACAACCGAATGGTTATTTAAAATACTTACTACCCGTGCTGAAAACCCGCACATTGGGTGGTCTTTTGTACCCTTCATAAACAATATGATGGGTGTGTTTTCTATATCATGTATTATTTGTTCTTTCTGTGTCAAAACTTCTTCCATAGTTAAATTTCCTCCAAAAATCAGCTGTTAGTTGAATCGTAAATTTATGCCCAAATCAGGTCTTAATCCTATACCCCTTTGAAAACATATATGAAGCCAAAGTAGAAAAAGATATTGCAAATAAAATACTAATTCCCAGAGATAGCTCATGAGATGTTTCTGCAATTCCCAGGGTGGCATACCTGAGCCCATTTATCATCCAATACAGGGGATTCACCATTGAAAAATTACGCCAAAATTCCGGCAGCATTTCAATTGAATAAAATACACCTCCGAGAAAAAAAAGCGGCATAAAGAAAAAATTGGTGATTACCATAATGCTGTCCCACGATTTCGCATAAATACCCACAATAACTCCAACCCCTGCAAATGCCCAGGCTACTGTAAATAAATAGAAAAAGGTTAAAAACCAATTATCAATCTGAAGCCCTGTTAGAAAATACCCCAGCAATAAAACCAACACCCCGTTAGCGACTCCCCTGACCGTACCGCCAATAATGTAGCTCAAACTAATTTCTAATCCGCTAAGGGGAGTAATGAGGATATCCTCTATAAATCTTAAAAATTTTGCCTGCATAATGCTGGACGAGGTATTCTGGTAAGCAGGATTAATGACCGCCATCATCACCAAGCCGGGCATGATGAAATGAATATACTCAACTCCTTTTATTTCACCAATTCGAGATCCCATGGCAGCACCAAAAACGATAATGTAAAGTCCCGAGGAAATAACACTGGGTAACAAAGTCTGTTTATATAAAAACATGAATCGCTTTATTTCCCTTTTAACCATGACCCAGAAACCCAAACTAAACAATTAATGTTTTCTCCTGAATATCAATTGATTCCTCATCATCATGAAGTGATTTCCCCGTTAATTTTAAAAATATATCTTCTAATGAGCTTCGGAAAATCCGCACATTTTCAATCCCGCCGCCTTGTTCTGAAATCTGGTTAATAACTTTCGCCATTTCTTTTTCAGGATGGTCTATATTCACATGAATCTTTCCGTCAATTATATTAAAAGTCCAGGGGTTTAATTTCAAATCAGTAACTTCAGAAGTAAGCGTAATTTCCAAACCAGACATACCATGAGACCGGGTTAAATTATCTGGCGAATCCGTTACAATAATTTTTCCATCATTAATAATGGATACCGTTTCACAAAGTTGTTCTGCCTCCTCAATATAATGCGTTGTCAGCAGAATCGTTTTACCCTCCTTATTGATTTGCCGCAGATAATCCCAGAGCATGTGACGAAGTTCAATATCCACTCCCGCAGTAGGTTCATCTAAAATGACAATTTGAGGGTCATGCACCAATGCTTTGGCAATTTGCACTCTCCGTTTCATTCCACCAGAAAGTTCTCGGGCTCGGGAGTTACGTTTTTCAGTTAAACCGAACTGCTCTAACATAACGCTCGTCCGCTCTTTGGCTTCTTTATTTGATATACCATAATATCCTGCCTGAAGCTCCAATAGTTCTCCAATGCTGAAAAAGACATCAAAATTTAATTCTTGGGGAGATAGTCCAATAAGTTTTCGGGCCTGCCGAAACTCCTTTACAGAATCATGACCCATGATAGTTGCTGAACCACTGGTGATATTTACAAGGCCTGTAATAATACCAATAGTGGTGGTCTTCCCGGCACCATTGGGACCTAAAAGTCCGTAAAATGAACCTTGAGGGATAGAGAGATTTATTCCCTTTAGGGCTTCTAATCCACCTTCATATATCTTTTGTAAATTTTTTACTTCAATAGCCGGTTTCATTACTATTTTCGTATTAGGGATGCAACATTTTCCACATGGGGAGTATGTGGAAACATATCCACCGGTCGGAGTTTCACCAGTTTATACCTTTCATTACATAATAATGCAACATCCCGAGCCTGGCTGGCCGGGTTACACGATACATACACAATCCGTTTAGGAGACTTTTCTAATATATCCTCAATTGTTTTAGTGTGGAGCCCTGCACGGGGTGGGTCAACCACTACTACATCCGGCAGTTCCAACTCTTTAGCTTCGGAATTTTCACGAAATAGATTTTCAAGGTTACCACCAAAAAACCAGGCATTTTTAACTTTATTATGAATTGCATTCTGCATGGCATCCTGAACCGCGGAAGTTACCAGTTCAAAGCCATAGACCATTTTTGCATGTTTGGATAGGAACAGAGAGATCGAACCCGTTCCACAAAAAAGGTCGTACACAATCTCACTGCCTGTTAGTTGGGATTCTTCCAGAATAATATCATATAATTTTTCAGCCTGTTTGGTATTGGTCTGGAAAAATGAATCGGCCGAAATCATGAATTCATAATCCCCTAGTTTTTCAATGATATACTCTTTCCCATGTAGAACAACTTGATGTTCTCCCATAGATACACCAGCTTTTCTGGTGGTGATATTATTCACGATGCTGGTTATATTGGGAAATTGGGTTATGAGGGCATGGGAGACTGGGGAAAGGAGGTCGGGGTCATCCCGGCTGGTTACGATATTTACCATTATTTCATCAGTATTGGCAGCCACACGAATAATAGCATGTCGTAGAAAGCCAGTATGCTCTCGAATATTATAAGGCTCTAAATCTTTGGTGAGCTCTTTAATGGTTGTTAATATTTCATTTGCAATCTTGGTCTGGATATGGCATTCATTAATATTGAGTATTTTATCCCAACGCCCGGGAGCATGAAGCCCTAAGGCAAAATTAGATGGTTTTCTTTCCTTTTCACTTTCAGGTACGTATTCCTGGTTTGAAAAAGTGAACTCCATTTTATTGCGATAATGAAAAATATCATCACATTTCACAATGGAATCACAAGCCACATCCTTAAATCCGCCAATGCGTCGAAAGACATCCTTCACCTGTAATTCTTTGGCAGCAACTTGCTGCTCATACTCCAAATTCTGGAAGGTGCAGCCACCGCAATCAGCAAAATGTTCACATTTCACCGGCACAAAATGGGGGGATTCGCTTAGCACCTCTAAAGATCGTGCTTCCAGGTAAGATGATCTTTTTTTAGTAATGCGGGCCGTAACCGTCTGCCCTGGAATAGCATTTTTTACAAAGGTGACCTTTTCGTTTATCCGGGAAACCCCCATGCCGCCAAAAGCAAGAGATTCAATCTTTAACTCTACATCCATGCCCTTCTTAATTGTAATTGGTTCATTCATAAGGGGGAAAAGTTACAGCCATATATTGGTTTGGTGGGGCACGAAATTTCCCTTACTTTATATTCGGGTAAAATTGTTATTCCAACAATCAAGGTTGATTTTCTGCCAGCTTGGCTAAAATAACTGAGAATATATCAACAACAAAGGCAGTTATTTAACCTTTCAAAGATTATTACCGATTTTGGGCTTCTAAATCCAGCAGAAACTGCTTTACATTGAGTCCACCGCCAAAACCGCCCAGTTTGCCATTGGAGGTGATGATGCGATGGCAGGGAAAATATAAGGGTAATGGATTTTTGGCATTGGCAGAACCCACCGCACGGGATGCGTTAGGGTTGTTCACCATTTGCGCAACTTCTCCATATGAGCGGGTTTCGCCATAAGGGATACTGCGTTCAGCTTCTAAGACTTTCTTCCGGAAAGGTGAGTTGAGGTGAATTACCGGGAAATCCAGGGATTGAGACTTGCCTTCAAGATAATCTAGTATTTGTTGCTTGGCATATTTGGTAAAATCTGACCCCTGATGGACTTCTGACCCCAGATGCTTTTGACAATAATTTTCCAATTCTTCAGGTGATTCATTGGAAAATGATATTTTTACTACACCTTCTTTTACTGCAGCAATATAGATTTTACCAATGGGTGAATTAAAGGTGGTGTATTCGATCATTTAATAGGGAGTGGATTATCCATGTTAATCCATGCATCCATGTGCATCTACACGGATGGTGCACTCCAAAATAAATTCAATTATAAATAATTTCATCTCTGCCGGGGCCGGTGGAAATAATTTTTACCGGAACTCCAATAAAGTCTGAAATAAACTGGATGTATTCTTGGGTCTTTTCCGGCAGGTCACTGTATGACCTGATACCAGTAGTGGTTTCTTGCCATCCTTCAAATAATTTATATATCGGCTTCACATCTTCCAAGCAATGCAACACTTCTGACATATTCTTAATTTCTTTCCCATCCAATTTGTAGGCTACACATACCTTAATTTCTTCAAAGTGGTCTAAAATATCCAACTTTGTGAGAGCAACTTCTGTGAGTCCGTTAACTCGTGCAGAATAATGAGCGGCTACAGCATCAAACCAGCCACATCGGCGAGGGCGACCCGTGGTTGCACCGTACTCCTGACCCAAATCCCGAAGCTTTTGACCATCATCATCAAATAATTCCGTAGGGGCAGGACCTGTACCCACACGTGTAATATAAGCTTTTAGTATGCCTATAATGGTTTCAACTTTATTGGCGGGTAAGCCTAAACCTGTTGATATCCCTGCTGAGGATGCAGAAGATGAGGTTACAAAGGGATAGGTTCCGTGATCAACATCCAAGAGTGTCCCCTGTGCACCTTCAATGAGAATATTTTCACCCCGCTCAGCATACTCATGAATCAATGCAAAAGTATCAGATACAAGCAATGCCACCTGTTCAGCACAGACCATAAATTTTTGAAACTGATCTTGAAGTTGGTCTTTCGCATTTTCAGTAAGATGCCCGGTTTGTATAGCTGAATCTAATTTGGCATTTAATTTTTCACGCAAGCAATTTGCATCCAACAAATCCACACCACGGATTCCCACTCTATCATATTTGTCCACGTAGGTGGGGCCAATGCCTCGGCCTGTAGTGCCTATTCGATTATTGTTTGCTGCTTCAGTAGCAACATCTATTGCTTTGTGAATAGGTGTTACAATATGGGCATTCATGGCCACATGAATTTGACCCGTAGTATCAAAGCCATGGGATTGAACCATTTCAATTTCTTCCATGAGTCCTATGGGGTCAACCACCATACCATTTCCCAAAATACAATGGCACCCTTTTCTAAGAATCCCAGATGGAATTTGGTGAAGCACCACTTTTAAATCACCATGATACACGGTATGCCCTGCATTAGCACCGCCTTGATATCGAGCTACAATTTTTGAATCTTTGCTGAGAAGATCTACAATTTTGCCTTTTCCTTCATCACCCCACTGCCCCCCAATTACTGCTGTTATTGACATATTTTTTATTCCCTGTTATTATTTTGCATAAAAAAACTCCGATAATCCATTCGGAGTTTTCTAAAATGGTTCAAGCGTTTATCCTGAATTATTTTCTAAACGGTTTTTTTGAACGCTTCTCAAAATAGACCATCACCGGGCTGGCTACAAAGAGTGATGAATAGGTACCCACAAAGACTCCGATAATGAGAGCAAAAGCAAAAAGGTTGATTACCTTTCCACCCCACAAAAATAGAATAACCACTACCATCATGGTGGTTAATGAAGTAATCACCGTACGGTTCAAGGTTTCGTTTAAGGAAATATTTACCACATCATTAAGCGTTTTTTTCATGTATTTGGGTATATTTTCTCGAATCCGGTCAAAGACCACAATCGTATCATTCAAGGAATATCCCACAATGGTGAGAAATGCAGCAATAATGGATAGATTTATTTCATAGTCCAAAAGTGAGAACACACCCAAAGTGATAAGTACATCATGAATTAATGCCATAACACTTCCCAAAGCATAATAACGATCAAAACGAAACGTAATGTAGATAAGGATTAATAGCAATGCCAAGCCAATTGCTTTCAGTGCATCATTTTGCAATTCCTTCCCTATTTTTGGACCCACTGATTCTACCCGCCTTAGTGTAAAAGTTTTTCCCAAGGCAAGGGTCAGTTGTTCAGAAATTTCAGAACTTGATCCCGAGAATTGTGTTTTTATCAATACTTCATCTGGACTGCCAAATTCTACAATTTCAGCCCCTTCAAATCCATAATCTGATAAAGTTTCCCTTAAATGACCCAATTCAACTGGTTTTTCAAATTTTATCTGTGCAACAGTCCCACCGGTAAAATCAATAGAAAGCAACGGACCACCCTTGATTATTAAAGATGCGATTCCTGCAACTATAAGAGTGATGGATAAAAATCCCGCGATTTTCTGTTTGCTGATAAAATCGATATTTGTTTTATTTAAAAATCTCATATTAAATACTCAAACTTTTTAGTGGTTTACGATCAGAGAAAAACATAAATACAGTACGGGTAACAAAAATAGCCGTAAACATGGAACATATAATTCCTGTGCTGAGAGTGATAGCAAAGCCCTGTATGGGACCAGAACCAACCCATGCCAATACAAATGCTGCAATGAGGGTGGTGACATTGGCATCCAGAATAGTAATGAATGCTCTCTCATAGCCGGAGTCAATTGCAGCCCGAACAGTTTTCCCCAGATCCAATTCTTCCCGAATTCTTTCAAAAATAATTACATTTGCATCTACAGCCATACCAATAGTGAGGATAAGACCTGCAATTCCAGGAAGCGTTAAGGTGGCACCTATTCCTGCCAATACAGCCATAACCATGATTAAATTAAGCATTAAAGCCAAGGTTGCAAGTAGTCCTGCACCCTTATAATAAATAATCATAAAAATCATCACAGCAATGAGTCCAAAAAACATGGCTTTTCCACCGGATTTTATTGAATCACTTCCCAGAGAAGGCCCCACTGTACGCTCTTCAATAATTTCCACCGGTGCCGGCAATTCACCTGCCCTGAGAACATTAGCCATATCTTTGGCTTCATTCACATCTGCAAATCCGGTTACCTGGGTTTGTCCAGAAGGTATTTTATCCCTGATTACCGGTGCCATAAATACCTTATCATCTAAAACGATGGCAACCTGACGGTTGATATTTGCACCTGTAAATCGACTCCATCTTTTGGTTCCCTCGGGACTCATAGATAAATTTACAACCCATTGTCCGGATACATCCGTTCCTGCAGTTCCCAATTTAGCTTGTGGTTCTCGGATCATTCCACCTGATATTTCAGGGTCTGATGACACAAAATACAACTGCCGGAACTCAATAAAGTTACCCATTTCATCCTGTGCGGTTTCAAATTTGTTGCTCCATAAGAATTTACCACCCCTGGGAATTTTTCTTCTCACCTCAGAATTTTCTAATATTTCTTTTACAATATGATATTCTTTGGCTAAAACTCCCACTCCTCTTGGTACTGCCCGAAGATATCCAGAAAATGGTTTTTCCTTTAATATTTCTGCAGGTGTGGACATGTCGAAGGTAGGTTCAGACAATATATTTTCTTCCATAAAAATATCTTCTGCAGAACCACTTGTATCGGGTTCAGCAAGTTCTTCTTTTTCAATTGGAGAGTCAAGATCAATATTTAGCACAGATGAATCGCTGAGAAGATAAGTATCTATTTTATTCAGCGTCTGCTCCCATTGTTCATTTAAAACCAATGTGAACTCGAGAGATGCAGTTCTTTGGATAAGATTTCGTGCCCGGTCAGAATCCTGAACTCCTGCCAATTCAACAATAATTCGGTTAGCACCATATTTTTGTATGGTAGGTTCAGATACGCCAAATTCGTCAATTCGATTTCGAATAATCTCCAGAGCACTGGCTATGGCATTATCCCGTTGAATTTTAAGTTCCTGCACCACCGATTCGTTGTCACGGGTTGTGGCTAAATTATTGTAATTTCGAAATAGCCGAAGCTCCCTATTATTGGCTACAGTCAAAAATTCTTCAAAGAAATCTGTCTGATTATTAATGGAGCGTTGGTCAGCTTCCTGGATAGCATCCCTCAGCTCTTCCGTTTTCTTATTTGCAATCTTCTCCACCAATGTGGGGATATCCGTTTCAAGCAAAACGTACATACCCCCCTGTAAATCTAAACCCAGATTAATGGCACCATCTCTTAATTCTTTCATCACAATGACGCCCAATTCAGATTTCTCAGCTTCAGATAGGGAGTATAGCTTATAGGTAGGCCAGATGAGGTAGGAGGATGCAATCAGTACAACCGCGATAAGCGCCCAACGATATCTAATATCTTTAAACAATGTTATATTTTATTTGAATAATTATTGGAGTGAATTGTGTAAATCATGTTTTCTATTACAGCATTAAATTTACAGACTTCATTTTTTCAACTCAAAAGGTTGTTTTGAATAATTAATGGTTTTTTACTTTGGCAGGTATTTAGCAATTCCCCGAAAGCTTCCAATAAGAGCCAACAATAGACCAAAAATAAAATTATATGCAATAAGATTGGATGGTTCAACAAAGGGTAATTTTATCAATGGCTCAAAGAGGTAGGATTGCAGAGATCGCAATAAATATAAAATTAATAGTGAAAATCCGGCACCCAGAATGCCTTGAATAATTCCTTCCACAACAAATGGAAACCTAATAAAACTGTTTGTAGCACCCAGCAGATGCATGGTTTCAATGGTTTCCTGCTTGGCATGAATAATGAGGCGAATGGTATTGGAAACCAATATGACAGCAATAATGAAAATAGCAATTCCAATTGCCATACTTATTCCTAGAATATTTTCTACGATGGAGTCTACCCGGGAAATAATCCCTTGCTGAAAGGATGCTACATCCACTCCCTCTAAAAGACGGATTTCTCTTACTATTCTGCGCATTTGATTGGAATTCCGATAATCGACGTCAATATCATACCGCCCACCCATAGGAAGGGGGTTCTCACCAATTATTTCATTTATATCTTCATGAAAGTACGACATAAATAATTTAGACGCCTTTTCTTTATCAATAAATTCTCCCTGCTCTATCCCATCTAAAATCAAAATAGTATTGAATAAGTCACGTGCTTCTTCGGTGTTCAATTCATTATGGAAAAATACCTCAATTCGATATTTTGACTTAAACTTGTATGAATATCCTAATAAATTCACGTAAGAAAAATATGCCAAACTGAAAATCACCAATGCAATACCAATAGTAATAGATGAAATTGCTGCAGGTAATTTTGCCCTGAATAAACCACGAAAACTTTCTGACAGTAAAAATAGGAGTTTAGTGATCACTGAACTACCAGTCTGCCTTCATTAAGTTCAATAAATCGCTTTTTACGCGGTTGGATCAGGGGGAAATTATGGGTGGACATGAGTACTGCTGCACCTGAGTCCGTGGCTATTTCTAACAGATCCAGGATTTCATCAGACACATTGGGATCTAAATTCCCAGTAGGCTCATCGGCTAAAATGACAAGTGGTTTTTTCACCAGCGCCCTGGCAATTGAGACGCGCTGGTTTTCTCCGCCGCTGAGTTGGTTAGGGTAATTATTGATGCTCTTTTTCAATCCTACCTTTTCACAAATATCATGGACTTTATCCTTAATTTCTTTTTTTGAAACGCCTTCAATTTGAAGAGGCAGCGCAATATTTTCAAAAACAGTCCGGTCAGGAATGAGACGGTAATCTTGAAATACCATGCCAATTTTCCTTCTGAATCGAGGTACATGGCGACGACGAATATTTCCTACATCTTCTCCGTTAATAAATAAGGTTCCATCTGAAATGGGAATATCCTTATAAATAGTTTTTAAAACTGTTGATTTTCCAGCGCCGGTAGGTCCCATGAGAAAAACCAATTCACCTTTTGGGATATGAAAAGATAAATTAAATATCCCCACATTTTCAGTATAGGTTGCAGTTACATTTTCAAACTTAATCATAATTCAATTCCAACTCCCGGTTGAAAATTAAAGTATAGAAAAATAATATAAATGAGTATTAATACTCCAGCGTAAAATTTAGTTACACCACCTTTATATTTTAGAAGAATAAATAATCCCAGCGTTAAAACTACCATAAAAATGCCGTGAATTGCCACATGTGAAAACTCTACAGAAATGGGGCTAATGAGTAAAGTGAAACCCAAAACAGCAACAATATTCATAATATTTGAACCGATAATATTACCAATTATTAATCCAGTTTCGCCATGTTTTGCAGCTGCAATTGAAGCCGAAAGTTCGGGTAAGGATGTCCCTAGGGCTACAATTGACATCCCTATTACCAAGGATGAAACACCAAGTGCAATGGCAATACCTTTGGCACCCAAAACAAAAATATGGGCGCCCAATCCAAGCCCAATAATTCCAAAAATAATTTTTAGAAATATAGTTAATCCATCAGATAGATTTTCATCTGAATGATCTTCCTCATAATCATGGTCTTTGTTAAATAGATACCAGCAATAGCCGCCAAGTAACAGCAGAAAACAAACACCCTGCCACAATACAAGATCACCTAAATACATAAACAGGAGAGGGAGAAAAGTGATAAAAATTAGAAAATATAAATCAACGCTGATTTTCTTAAACGAAAAAACAATGGGTACGAAAATAGCTGTCACAGCTAATACCAAACCAATATTGGCAATATTGGATCCCACAATATTACCAATCACCATCCCTGATTCACCTTTCAAAATAGCGATTATACTCACAATCAGCTCAGGAAGACTGGTACCAAATGCCACCAACGTTATGCCCACAACAATGGGTGGAATTTTAAATTTGGATGCAATTGATTTACTCCCTAAAATTAGAAATTCAGCACCGTAATAAAGCAAGACAGCACCTACCATAAATAGGAGAATATTAATTCCCATTACTCATTTCCATAAAGATTGTTCTCTTGAATATAATCCCATACAGGCTGGGGCAACTCATTCCCTAATTGGTCTCCTCTCCCGATTTTTTCTCTAATTTCTGTTGATGAAATATCCATTTTAAAATCTTTTATCCAGGTTAGATTCATTCCTTCTATGGGTGCTTCATTATAATTATCTCTGTTAAAACCAATAAAATGAACTGAACTCAAAATCTCTTTATAATTTTTCCATTGATGAAATTGCTCTAATTGATCTGCACCAAGCACCAAAGAAATGGAAAAATTTGGATGTTCTTTCTGTAGATGTTGAATTGTGAAATAGGTATAATTGGGTTCTGGTTGACTAATTTCCCAATTATCAATTTGAATAGGATAATTCAATTCATGAGTTAGTATTTCCAACATTTTTATGCGGTGTTTTGCCTGGGCAATTGGAGGGTTCTTTTTTAATGGTGAATGAGTAGAGGGCATTAATATTAGTTTGTCACATTCTCCACAGCAATTCTCAATTATTTTTAAATGTCCAAGATGGGGAGGATCAAAGCTGCCGCCAAATAAAATTAATTTCACTTATATAATTGATAATACTGAGCCAATTTCAAGCCCGCTTCTGTGTCCTGTAAAAGTATTTCAGCTTCATTCAATTTTTCATCTGATAAAAATCTGTCTTTTTGTGTTTTATAATAACTTTCGGCACCCAATCTGTTGTCATTCAGAATATGGGTGAAAACTATTCCAATACGGGCATCGTCAGCAATGGCTGTATCATAATAATGATTTAATACAGATTTAAAATATACAAGAGCAGAATCATATTCTTCTAATTTCAAATACATCCTCCCCACCTCATATTCTTTCCGGGCAAGTTTTCGGCGGAGGTCTAATATTGCAGATTCAGCATCTATTACTAAATCTGATTTGGGAAAATCCTCAATAAACATTTGTAATTGTTCCAAGGCATAGTGGGTTTGTGACTGTTCCCGCTGATAGGAGTTTGAAGAAAATATTGCACATTCACAAATTCGATACCGGGCTTTTTCAATTTTTGAATAATCGGGAGAAAATCGAGCATATCTGTCGAAACCATTGGATGCCCCATCATATTCTTCCATTTGGAACATAGATTCAGACTTATAATACTGTGATTCATTAGCCATTTTAGAGCCGGGGTCAGCCATAATTATGTAGTCAAATTCATCTTTAGCACGGAGAAATTTACCTCTTTCAAAATACTCCATGGCTTTATCAAAACGGGGAATTAAATCTTCTTCTAATAGTACCTCTTTTCTCCCACAGCCAGCAATGAACATTCCAATAATAATAATTGTAAATAGTTTTTTCATCATTTCCAATACAGCGATAATTTCACTCCTCCTAAACCTGATTTATTCCTGAGATCAGGATACGCATTTAACGATAATTTCATAGCGTGATTGTTATTCCATTTTTTGGCTAATAACAAGGCATCAACTATGCTTACCACCCGATTGATGAGCATAAATTTTCCTCCATTACCCGCCAGGGTCTTTATCTTATTGTAGTCACCCCATAAATTTCTATACGTCGTCTGGTTGGGTGAGGTTGCATTTTTATCACCATGCTTTTTAGTTACCACCGATACCAAATCATTATCATCCCAACCCGCAAAATACATATCATATTTTTGGATTCCTTCATAAAAATGGTGATTCTTAATTACAAAAATGGTATCGTTATTATTATCATATAAACTCACCCCCTCATTTGAACATTCTGTATCCCAAATATTTGAATTGCCGCATAAATCTCGAAATACTTCCTTAAATTCTTCTGAACTGGAGCTCATGAATTTGCCATCATATGTAAATTCTACTTTATGACTATGATCCCAAATATCTACATAGCAATG
>SCKP01000013.1 GCA_004124405.1 Fidelibacterota bacterium
CAGAACCGACAGGTATTGTTGCGCCTGTAAGTGAAAAGCCTATTACAAGACTAGAAGATGTAGTTATGAAAAATCCATCCGGGGTAGATGCACCAGTTATAGTAATACCTAAGAGTTCAAACTGGAATCCACCAACTTCTTCATCATTAGTCATATAAATATCCAGGGTACCTGCATCGATATCCACATTCTGGATTTCAAGACTGACTGCCGACCATGCTGTAACGGTCATAACTGATAAAAGTACTATTTGTTTAATCCATTTCATAAAATTTTATTTCTAATAATTTTTTAAATTAATTTTATACTTCCTACTAATCAATTCACAAATTTCCATGAAAATTAGGGATAACCCCCATTAGTTCTTTTTGCCCTTCGTCACATAATAGGTTTTTACCACATAAATTCACCCTATTCTAAATAATTGAATAATGGCAACCCGTGACTCATTTTATATATTTCAGGAATCCTCCTCCAGAGAATTGCTGTTTGAATCAGCGATTTTGGGAATTAAATCTGTGTAAAATATAAGTAGAAATAGCCCATAATTCCAATTTTATAGGTGCTACAATATGTAACAGGTGATTCACGTCACATTAGAGGGGGTATTTGGACTCCGCAATAATATTATAAATATCTGTTTACATTTTGTTAAGATTAATATTTTGGTTTTTTTTCAATATTGTTGTAAATTTTATCCATGAAAACTTTCATATTAACTTTTATCTCGGTAGTCTATTTCTCTGTGGCGGGAGGTACAAGCCTGCAGAGTATTTTTGATTCATCGGGTCCTGGCAATGGATATGATAAACTTGTAACATTATCCCCTGATGTAATCTATACTGGTGGTTTGGGTATTTTTGAGGGCAATGTGTTAATTGATGGTCATGGAGCAATTATTGACCTTCAGGATGGGTCCGGTATTTGGGTATATGCAGATGAAAATTATCCCGCCAATTTGGATATTCAATATTGCACTATCATCAACGGTGCCTATTACGGTGTGAGTTATGGTGGTACTTCCACCGGCTATCTAACCAATTGTAATTTTGTCCGAAATGATTTTGGGATAAAACTTTACGATTTCTCAGATGTGGAAATTAAAAATTGTAACTTAATAGAAAATACTGTGTATGGAGTTGGCATCTATAGTGAATTACCAGTTTGTGAAATAAACTATACCAACGCCTGGGGCAATGGTGAAGCTGCCTGGATGGAAAACTGCCCTGGCTGAGGAAGTATATGGACTCCGTGGGAGCCCGAAGATGGTTTAGGAATTATTGAGACTGATCCCCTCTTTGTAAATATAGATCAATGGAATTTTGATTATCAGGATAATTCACCCTGCATTGATGCGGGTGATCCATCTGATGCAGACCCTGACGGCAGTATTCGGGATATTGGTGCTCATTGGTTTAGCAGCGAAGAAACTTCAATAGGTGACTGCAATGGAGACGGAACTCAGAATGTTATTGATATTATTATTATGATAAATAATTGTATTTTAGGTGAGGATGATAACTGTGAATGTGGAGACATGAATCAAGATGGGATAGTGAATATTCTGGATATTGTTAGCCTGGTGAATATTATTTTATCTCCCTGATTTATATCAACGAAATACTACAATAAATAATTCTAAAAAAAGTGACAGTAATTGTCACTTTTTTTATTCCAGGAGTTTACCTGCTTTCATCACATTGAGAATTCTGTCTGAACCCATCCAATAGGGTATTTCTTCAATGGAACCCAATTCCCAAAATAACATATCCGCTTGAAATCCCTCAGCGATTGCACCTAATTGTTTTTCACGCTTAATTGCTTTAGCGCCATTCCAGGTTGCACCCTTAAAAGCTTCTTCTATGGATAATCCGCAATATAAGTTTGCCAAGGAAATAATGTGAGGCATGGATTGAATAGTACAAGACCCTGGGTTAAAATCTGTGGCAAGAGCAACATCACAGCCTGAGTCAATCATCTTTCGTCCCGGTGCATATTTTGTTTTTCCCAGAAATAATGTTGTGCCGGGAAGCAATGTGGCAATAACACCATTCTCAGCCATTTTCTGAATGCCTTCATCACTTACAGCCATTAAGTGATCAGCAGAAATAGCACCCACTTCAGCAGACAAACCTGCTGCACCTGAATCAGCAAATTCATCTGCATGAAGCCGCGGTATTAAACCACATTCTTTTGCTGTTTCTAATATTTTCCGGGAATCATCTAAAGTAAAATATCCATTTTCACAAAATACATCACAAAATTCAGCAAGGTTTTCCTCTGCCACTGCTGGAATCATCTCTTCACAAATTAGCCGAACATATCCTTGATGGTCATTCTTGAATTCTGGTGGAAAATCATGTGCACCCATAAAAGTTGGGATAATATCCAGGGGACTTGCCTCATTTAATCGCTTAATAACTCTCAGCGATTTTAATTCATCCTCAACTGTAAGTCCATACCCTGATTTAGCTTCGATAGTAGTTGTACCATGAACCAGGAAAAAATTAACTCTTTCTAAACACTCTTCAAATAATTGATCTTCACTGGCATTGCGAACAGCATTTATGGAAGAAATAATACCACCACCCCTCTCCGCAATTTCTTCATACGATTTTCCAGATACACGCATACCAAATTCATTTGCACGGTTACCAGAAAAAATGGGGTGAGTATGAGAATCTACAAAGCCCGGAGTAATGAGGGCTCCATCTGCATCAATCTCCTCTTCTGCATCTCCAACAGTTTTTGAAATTTGAATAATAGTTGAATCTTCTACAAGGATTTCAACCTTGGGCAGAGTGAGCAGTTTATCCTCTTCTGGGGACCAAGTACAAACAGTAGAAATATTTATAATTTTTGTTTTCATAAAATTGCCAATGATTTACATTTTTTATGAATCTATTAATTAACCATAGGAAGTTTTAGCTTACGCTCTTTTGCAATTTGAATTGCTTTTTCATAACCCGCATCTGCATGACGGGCTACTCCTAGTCCAGGGTCATTGGTTAGTACTCTATTCAATCTTTCTTTCATCTCAGGTGTGCCATCGGCAACAATTACAACACCGGCATGTATGGCTAATCCCATCCCCACACCACCCCCATGATGTACGGAGGTCCAACTGGTTCCACCCGTTGTACTGAGCAGTGCATTTAAAATGGGCCAGTCTGCTACAGCATCAGACCCATCTTTCATTGCTTCGGTTTCACGATTTGGAGATGCCACGGAGCCTGCATCTAAATGGTCTCTGCCTATTACGATGGGCGCTTTCAGTTCACCTGAGGCAACCATATCGTTGATTGCTTCACCAAAAAGGTTTCGTTCTCGATAGCCTAACCAACAAATTCTTGCTGGTAATCCCTGGAACTGCACTTTTTCCTGCGCCATAGTTATCCACCTTCTTAGGGCTTCATCCTCTGGAAATAATTCTAATACTTTAGCATCTGTTTTATAAATGTCTTCCGGATCGCCGGACAACGCAACCCAGCGAAAGGGTCCCTTGCCTTCACAAAATAACGGCCGGATAAATGCAGGGACAAATCCAGGGATGTCAAAAGCATTTTCAACTCCTCCATTTTCTTTGGCCTGGCCACGCAAATTATTTCCATAATCAAAAGTTATTGAACCCATTTTCTGCAGGTCAATCATTGCCTGACAATGAATTGCCATGGAGCGGTAGCTCATTTCAATATATTTATCTGGATCATTATCTCTTAATTTAAGTGCATCTTCAAAAGATATTCCATGGGGAACATAACCATTCAATTCATCATGGGCAGAAGTTTGATCGGTAACTACCTCGGGTACAATCCCACGCTTAACAAATTCAGGGAAAATATCTGCACAGTTTCCTAATAATCCAATGGACAGGGGCTCTCCTTTTTCTTTGGATTCATCTGCTAATTGTAACGCCTGATCAAAATTGTTTACGGAGGTATCCAGATACCCAGTTTCTAAACGACGCTGAATTCGATGAGGATCAATTTCAACCGTAATGTTCACCCCTTCATTCATGGTTACTGCTAATGGTTGAGCACCACCCATTCCACCAAGTCCACCTGTAAGAGTAAGTGTTCCTTTTAAGGTACCACCAAATTTTTGCTTTCCCAGCTCCGCCAGGGTTTCGTAGGTACCTTGTAAAATTCCCTGGGTACCGATATAGATCCAACTCCCGGCAGTCATTTGGCCATACATCATCAACCCTTTTTTGTCCAATTCCCGAAAGTGTTCCCAATTTGCCCAATTGGGGACTAACATAGAATTTGAAATGAGTACCCGTGGCGAATGAGTATGGGTTTTGAATACCGCAACAGGCTTCCCAGACTGGATGAGTAGTGTCTCATCATTTTCCAATTTTTTCAAACTTTCCAGTATTGCGTCAAACGCTTCCCAATTTCTGGCAGCTTTTCCTAATCCTCCATATACAATGAGTTCATCGGGGTTTTCAGCATTATCCGGATCTAAATTATTTTGAATCATGCGATAGGCAGCTTCCTGATGCCAACCCTTACAACTCAAAGTTGTTCCTGTAGGAGCTTTAACTGGTCTGGATTTAGACATAATTTAATTCACCATAATTTTATTAATCAAATGTCGGGTGTCCCAAGGCTTCATTAATGGGCTGGAACCATTCCAAATTATTTTTATGAGAATCCCAAGAAAAGATACTCACTCCCTTAAACCCATTTAATCTTGCCAATAATATTTTATCCGCAGCAGATTGAGCATCTTGATTATAGGTGGATATACCGATAATTACCATTTCTAATTCATCCTGAGCTAAATTGGATTTCATAATTTGAACTGAATTATTAAAATCCCGAATTTCTTTAAAGTAGTTCATAGGAACTACAAAGTCAATCATCCCTTCCTTAACCCACTTATCCCATTCCTGATACCATCGATATTTTGCGTCGATAAGATTAGGTTTCACGGCAGCGCTTAATTTGATATTATTACCTTGTTTATGAATTTCCGTATAAATATTTCTCACTAATTCTGTAACTGCATCTCTTCTAAATTTGTCCCAGGCAACATACATTGAATCTACAAATTCCTGACTCCAACCAAAACGTGGAGAAATAATCCCCCGGACAATATCTCTTGGGTTTATATCATAAGTATTTTCAAAAACAGCCATACCACTTTTATTATATCCATAAACCTCATCTTGAAACCTAATGTAATCCAGGTGGATGCCGTCGATATTATATGAATTTATGATTTCGGAATAAACAGACAACAGGTATGGATTAACCTCAGGATGAGTCGGCGATAGATATACTCCTTCCCATTGAGGTGATTGTGGTTGAGAAAGTTTAATTTGCGAATCCATTTTACCATGGATATTTGCTTCTGTCCAGCCTTTTTGAGTATGATATAAATGTTCGGGATTTTCAGGAGGTGTGTTTGCTGACCATAAAATATATGAATTCATCCAGGCATGAACCTCGATGCCCAATGCATGTCCCAGTGTCACCGCGTAATCCAAGGGATCAAATTCAACTGCTATTTTTGGATGTTTTGGAACAATATCTGAGTTATAAAATGCATACCCACGTCCGCGCACTTGAATAAAAACAATATTATATCCAGACTGGTAGGCATAAACCAATGCTGAATTTATCATTTTTTCATTATACATGCTTTCTCTGACAATCCACAGACAACGTGTATCCAAATCTGATAATTGAGCAAAGGCAAATTGGAGGAGGAAAAAAAACAGGGCAGAATATTTAATTGCCCTGTTCATAGTTCGAGTTATTTGATTCAAAATAATTTATACTGCCTGACTTTTGATATTATTCCTTAGTTTCTCCCTTTTTTTCCTCTACAACTTCATTATCAATCGTTTCCGTTACATCTGGAGCTATATCAATAAATTCAATGAGAGAAACCGGTGCATTATCATTTTTTCGATTATTCAATTTAATTAGCCGAGTATATCCTCCCTGCCTGTCAGCATAGGCTGGAGCTATATCATGAATAAGGATATTTGCAATTTCTTTTCCTCTTTTGCCGGTAATTCTTTTTTGGATTAACCGCCGACCATGTACATCGCCCCTTTTAGCGTAAGTCACCAACCGCTCAATATAACTCCTTAGTTCTTTTCCCTTTGCATCTGTAGTTCTTATTTTTTTATGGATGACCAAAGATGCCGCAAGGTTACTAAACAATGCTTTCCGGTGGCTAGCTGTCCGGTTAAGTTTTCTTCCTTTTTTCTGATGCCTCATTGTATTGAATTATTCCGTTTCTAAATATTGTTTTACATCCATACCAAAATGAAGTTCCAACTCACCTAACTTTTCCTGAAGTTCAGTTAATGATTTACGGCCGAAATTTTTAAACTTCAACATTTCACCTTCTTCTTTATCAACAAGTTCACTAATGGTTCTTATTCCAGCGGCTTGTAAACAATTATGACTTCTTACAGAGAGTTCCATTTCATCAATTGATTTTGTTAAAATGCCTTTTATTTCAAGCGCTTCGTTTATTTCTTCTTCATTAACAGCTTTTAGTGCGGAAGAATCATTAAACATAAAGTAAGCTAATTGTTGTCTTGTAATATTGGCAGCATGGTTAATAGCATCTTTTGGTGTTGTAGATCCATCTGACCTAATTTCCATTGTCAATCTTTCATGACCTTCAGTGGAGGTTGGAATGGGTTGAACATCCCACGAAACACTGGTAATAGGATTAAAAATAGAATCAATTGGAATTGTTCCAATTGTATCATCTTGCCGCTTATTTTTCACTGCAGAAGAATACCCTTTTCCTCGGCAAATACGAATCTCAAAAATGATAGTTTTTTCCTCAGTAATTGTTGCAATATGATGTTTCGGATTTAATACATCAAACATCTTTGTTAAATTACCAATATCTGCACCAGTAAATTTGCAGGGGCCATGCAATTCAACTAAAATAAGTTCTGGTCCTTCATCAACCATTTTAAACCTAACTTCTTTTAAGTTTAAAATTATGTCTGCAATATCTTCTAGAACCCCTTTAATGGAAGTGAATTCATGTGATACCCCATCAATTTTAATGGATGTTATTGCAGCGCCGGGAATAGATGTAAGAAGTGTACGTCTTAATGTATTACCTATGGTAACACCATATCCTCTGTCAAAGGGTTCTGCTATTACTTTTGCATAATTTTCTGATTCATCAATAACTTCTATTTCTAGCTCTTGAAAATATTTATTACTTGCCATTTTTTTACCTTTTTTTATTTGGAGTAAAGTTCTACTACTAATTGTTCTTCTACTGGTTCTTCAATTTCATCCCGTTCTGGTACATTATCAAATATCCCCATCAATTTTGCCTTATCAAGAGTTAGCCATGGTCTTGGATTATCACCTTGTACTGACCGCATAGATTCCTGAAAAAGTTCCATTTTTTTACTTTTATCCCTTACCTGAATAATATCTCCAGGCGATAATTGATATGATGGAATATTTACTTTATGATTATTTATCAAAAAATGTCCATGATTTACTAACTGTCTGGCACTTGAACGGGTTGGCGCAAGTGCTAACCGATATACGGTATTATCTAATCTTGATTCTAACATAATCAAAAGATTATGACCGGTTGGTCCTTTCTTTGACACTGCTTTTTTGAAATAATTTCGAAATTGTTTTTCTAAAACTCCATATAGATATTTAATGCGTTGTTTTTCCCTTAATTGGATACCATAGTTGGAAAGTTTTCTACGCCTACCTTGTCCCTGTTGTCCAGGGGGATAATTTTTTCTGATATTCCCAAATTTAGGTGATTCAAATACGGGGAATTCCAATCTTCTACATAATCGTGCTCTTGGTCCTGTATATCTTGCCATGCGATTCCTTTAGGTTAAACTCTTCTCTTTTTAGATGGTCTGCATCCATTATGAGGAATTGGAGTAACATCCATAATAGCAGTTATATTTAATCCTGCAGCTCTCAATGCTCGGACAGCCGCTTCTCTTCCTCCTCCGGGTCCTTTTACACGTACTTCAATCGTGGATAATCCCAGAGCCATTGCATCTTCCGCTGCTTTTTTAGCTGCTTCAGTAGCAGCAAATGGCGTACTTTTCCGAGACCCTTTAAACCCAAGAGCACCAGAACTGCACCATGAAATTGCATTTCCAAATTTATCTGTGAGAGTTACAATAGTATTATTAAAGGATGCTTTAACAAATCCTATACCCTCTGGATCAACTTTTATTTTTTTCTTTTTCTTTTTTGGTCCAGCCAATTAACTATCTCCCCTAAACTGCGGCTTTTTTCTTGCCAGCGATTGTTTTCTTTTTACCTTTTCGAGTACGGGCATTATTCTTAGTATTCTGCCCACGAGTTGGCAATCCTTTGCGATGTCGTAATCCACGATATGATCCAATATCCATTAACCGTTTAATATTTCTAGAATTTTGCCCTCTAAGTTCACCCTCAACAGACAGCATATCACCAATGGCGTTTCTGATTGCCAACAGCTGTTCTTCTGTTAATTCGTGTACCCGAATATCCGCGCTAATACCACTTGTATCTAAAATCTTTTTTGACTGAGTATGCCCTATCCCATAAATATATGGTAAAGCAAACTCAACTTTTTTATTTCTTGGTAGATCTATTCCTGCAATACGAGCCAACTATATTTCTCCTAACCTTGTCTCTGTTTATGTTTTGGATTTTCACAAATTACTCGAATCACGCCATGACGCCTTATGATCTGGCAATTTTTACAAATTTTCTTTACTGATGCGCGTACTTTCATAATTTATTTTTAATCCCGACTATTTATATCTAAATGTTATTCTGCCTCTACTTAAATCATAGGGAGACAATTCCAATTTTACCGTATCACCTGGTAATATTTTAATATAATGCATCCTCATTTTCCCAGAAACATGGGCTAAAACTTCATGTCCATTTTCCAGCTTAACCCGAAACATTGCATTAGGCAGTGTTTTAGTAATTTCTCCATCAACTTCTATGGCTGCTTCTTTGGCCATTATATTGTAAGTATTTTCGCTCCCTCTTCAGTTATTGTAATAGTATGCTCAAAATGAGCCGATGGCATTCCATCATTTGTACAGACTGTCCAGCCATCTTTTTTAGTAAATACACCAGGCGTTCCCATATTAATCATTGGTTCAATGGCAAAACACATACCTACTTCAATTTTGGGTCCGGTTCCTGGTTTACCATAATTTGGTATTTGCGGTTCCTCATGCAATTTTGTACCAATGCCATGACCAACTAATTCAGTTACTACACCAAAACCATTTGATTCAGCTTTTTTTTGTACTGCATGACCAATATCTCCGATTCTATTTCCAGGCAAAGCATGATCAATTCCATCCAATAAGCATTCGCGTGTTACTGACATTAGTTTTTCCTTTTTGGAATCAACTGTACCAACTGCAAATGATTTGGCATGATCTCCATAGTACCCATCTATCAAACTACCCACATCAATTGAAACGATCTCGCCATCTTGCAATTTTCGATTATTCGGTATTCCATGAACAACCTCATCATCTATAGAAATACACAATGTTGCTGGGTAACCATACAAACCCTTAAATCCAGGCTTAGCTCCTTTGGCTCTAATAAATTTTTCAGCTTCATTATCCAACTCCATTGTAGTTATACCCGGAGCAATTAATTCTTGAATAAATTCTAGTGTTTCTTTTACAATTTGACATGCTTTTGTAATCTTCTCAATTTCGCCAGCACTACGGATATGAATCACCTTAGTTTATTAAAAAGCAAGAAAGAATTTATCTTCTTCTATCTCGCCCCTTTATTTTGCCTGTTTTCAAAAAGCCGTCATAATGACGCATTAATAAATGTGACTCTATTTGCTGAAGAGTATCCAATGCGACACCGACAATAATAAGTAAACTTGTACCACCATAAAAACTAGCCAATGAGAAATCAACATTAAAAAAACCAGTTAGAAAAGTAGGGAAAATAGCAATCAATGCTAAAAATACCGATGCCGGCAATGTGACTCTGGTTAGAATATGATCAATATAATCTGAGGTTGATTTTCCTGGCCTGACACCGGGAATAAATCCACCCTGCTTTTTCATATTATCTGCTACGTCTACCGGATTAAATGCGATTGCAGTATAAAAATAGGTGAAGATAATTATTAAAAATGCAAAAAACATTGAATACACAATATGAGTCGGTGCGAATACTATTTGTAGCCAATCTCCAAAACCATTTCCCTGTGAGAAAAATGATGCTATTGTACTTGGTATAAACATAAGCGCTTGTGCAAAGATAATCGGCATTACTCCTGCAGTTAATATTCTCAATGGAATATGTGTTGTCTGTCCTCCGTACACTTTACGGCCAACTACCCTCTTGGCATATTGAACAGGTATTTTTCTCACACCGGTAGTGACTGCCACTACCACCATTGTGATTCCAAACATTAATACCAATAACAATATATTTTCAAATGGATTTGATAATCCGTTTTGAATCTGAATAAACTGACTCCTAAAAACACTTGGGGCACGTGCAATTATACCTACCATAATAATAAGTGAAATTCCATTTCCAATACCATGGTCAGAAATCTGTTCACCCAACCACATTACAAATATTACTCCGGTGACCATGGTCAGCACTGTAACAAAATAAAATATCGGACTTGCATTGGGTACAACTGGTCCAATACTGGTAGTCTGACTGGAAAGAAATACTGACATCCCAACTGCCTGAAGAGATGCAATCATAACCGTTCCATAACGTGTAATCTGAATGATTTTCTTCCTTCCTTCCTCACCCTCTTTTTGAAGCCTTTGGAAATAAGGAATAACAGCACCTAGCAACTGAATTATTATTGAAGCTGAAATATAGGGCATAATTCCCAAAGCAAAAATAGATGCCTGAGAGAAGAAACCGCCTGCAAACATATCGTATAAACCAAGCAATGAATTTTTATATTGATCCATCATTGAAGCTAAAGCAGATTTATCAATTCCAGGAATAGGAACTTTTCCACCCAACCGATATACTAATAGTAACAGCCCCGTAAAAATCAGCTTTTTACGCAAATCAGGTATTTTAAAAATATTTAGGAATTTCTCCATCATTTATATATGGCTTTTCCCCCGGCCTTTTCAAGTTTTTCAATTGCTGATTTACTAAACATATCTGCAGTAATTTCTATTGGATTTTTCAATTCTCCATTACCTAAAATTTTAACAGGAATATCGGTTTTTTTAATCACACCTCTTTCGTGTAAAATAGTAACATCCACCGTATCAAGTCCTAAAGATGCAATTCGTTCAAGATTTACAATTTGAACTTCTTTTCTAAATCCATAATTTGAGAATCCTCTTTTAGGAAGACGTCTCATGAGAGGAGTTTGACCACCTTCAAAGTGAAATCTAATTTTCGTACCTGAACGAGATTGATATCCGTTATGACCTTTACCGGCAGTACGACCTTGTCCCGTTGCATTTCCTCTTCCAATACGTTTGGAATTTCTTACAGATCCTTCGGATGGCTTTAGAGTTCCTAAATCCATTACACTTCCTCCACTTTCACAAGATGATTAACCGCAGTAACCATACCTTGAATAGCTAAATTATTAATTTTAATCACAGAACTATTCATTTTTTTAATACCCAATGCTATTAGTGTATCTTTGGTGCGTTGGCGGTACCCAATTGCACTTTTAATTTGTGTTATTTTTATCTTTTTATCTGCCATATTTTTAACTAAACAATTCCTTTAAGGATATCCCTCTCTGCCTGGAAACTTTCAAAGGGTCACGTAATTCTTTCAGCCCCTGTTCAACTGCTTTTACAACATTAATTACATTGGTTGAGCCGGAATTTTTAGAAAGAATATTGGCAATTCCAATTTGCTCCATTACTGCACGAACAGGACCGCCGGCAATAATCCCGGTGCCGGGAGAAGCAGGTTTTAACATTAAACGAACTGCTCCATATTTTATATTAATTTTATGTGGAATTGTACCATTAATTAATGGAGCCTTAAAAATACGCTTTTTGGCATTTTCTTTTGCTTTATTTACAGCAGATGCAACCTCATTAGCCTTCCCAAAACCGACCCCAACATGTCCCTTGCCATCACCAACAACAACCAGAGAATTAAATCGCATACTTCTTCCGCCAGTTGTAGCTTTTGAAACCCTGTTAATACATACAACCGTTTCTTCTTTTAAGTCCAATTCTGTTGGATTTATGAAAGTACTCAAGAATATCTCCGTTAAATAGTTATTTTTGCTGAACGGATTGCCTCGGAAAGCGCTTTCACCCGTCCATGATATTTGTATCCATTTCGATCAAAAATAATTCTGTCTATTTTTGCTTCTTTGATCTTTTCAGCAAGAGATTCACCTACAATCTTGCTTTTTTCAATTTTGTTCGCAGCTTTATCAATCAAGCTTTTTATATTTTTATCAATACTGGATGCAGATAACACTGTAATTCTTTTTTCATCATCCACTAATTGAGCATATATATTTGTATTTGAACGATAAACAACTAGACGAGGATGATTACCGACGTTTTTCTGCATAATCCGGTATTTTATTCGTGAACGCTTTTTTTGCCAGATTTGATATTTACTTTTTTTTGCCATAATTATGCTCCAACAACTCCAATGGATTTACCTGCTTTCTTTCTAATATATTCATTTGAATATTTAATACCCTTACCCTTATACGGTTCAGGCTTTCTCAATTCCCTGATGTTTGCAGCGACTTGTCCTACTTCCTGCTTATTAATTCCTTTAATAATTACTGTATTCGCATTGGGGGTTTCAATTGTTATCCCCTCAGGTTTTTCAAAGTAAATTGGATGAGAATAACCTACATTTAAAAGAAGAAAGTTGCCTTTACTTGCATCTGCTGTATAACCCACACCAACTAAATTCAATTCTTTTTGAAATCCTTGAGATACACCCTCCACCATATTTGCAATTAACACACGAGTTAAACCATGGAGCTCCCGCTGAATTTTTTCATCTGAATTCCGAGCAACTACTACTTCATTATCATTAATAGAAATCTGAATATCAGACTTAAATTCCTGATTTAATTCACCAAGCTTCCCCTTAACGAAAATGTTATCATCTTTTCGACTCACTTCAACTCCTTCTGGAATTGAAATGGGTTGTTTTCCTATATTCGACATTTTACATTAATCCTTTAATTACCAAACCTGACATAAAATTTCACCACCCACATTGAGCAATTTAGCTTTTTTATCAGATACGACACCTTTTGATGTGGATAAAATTGAAATCCCCATCCCATTTAATACGCGGGGAAGACTATCAGAAGCAACGTATCTTCTGCAGCCGGGTTTACTATACCTCTGAATCCCATGAATCACAGGATTTTTATCAAAATCATAATTTAAAAACACTCTAAGCATATCTTGTTTATCATCTTTAATTAATATAAAATCACGGATGAATTTTTCTTCTTTTAATACAAATGAAATTCGCTTTTTTATATTAGATGCTGGAATATCTACCCAATTCTTTTGTGCACTTTGCGCATTTCGAATACGAGTCAAATAATCAGCTATTGGATCAGTCATTGACATTTTTTTCTCCTACCAACTCGCCTTTTTAACACCAGGAATAAATCCTTTTAGAGCCATTTCTCTAAAACAAATTCTACAAAGACCAAATTTTCTGTAAACAGAATGAGGTCTTCCACAATTATTACAACGTGAATATTTTCGAGTTGAAAATTTTGGTTTTCTTTGAGCTTTTACTACTAACGCTTTTCTTGCCATTATGCCTCAGCACCTTCTTCTATTTTCTTTTTTTTCTGGCGAATTGGAAGCCCTAATGCAACAAGTAGTTCATATGCTTCTTCATCCGTTTCACCAGTCGTCACAATTGATACATTCAGACCCTTAATGTTTTTAATTTTATCGTAATCTATCTCAGGAAAAATGATTTGCTCGGTAATACCAAAATTATAATTCCCTCTCCCATCAAACCCTTTTGCAGAAAGTCCTCGAAAATCTCTTATTCTTGGGGAGGCAACAGAGATAAATCTATCTAAAAATTCATACATTTTATTTCCCCGCAAAGTTACACGAATACCAACCGGATCCCCTTCTCTGATTTTAAAATTTGAGATTGCTTTCTTGCAATTAGTTACCACTGCTTTCTGCCCTGCAATTGTAGTCAATTCTTCCACCCCGGATGTGAGCCATATTTTATGTTCTTTGGCATCTCCAAGTCCCATATTTAAAACAACTTTTTTAAGTTTAGGAATGCGCATTGCATTTTGAATACCCAAACGTTCTGATAAATATTTATGTACAACATCAATATACTTTATTAGCAATCTGGGTTTGTAATTATTATTTTCTTTAGCCATAATTTAATTAATCACCTCACCGGTTGTTTTTGCAAATTTAACTTTTTTACCATTTTCCAGTGATTTAAATCCAACACGCGTGGGTTTACCACCAACAACCAACATAATATTTGAAATGTGAATAGATGCTTCCTTCTCCATAATTCCGCCTTGAGGGTTATCCTGAGTAGGACGAGCATGTTTTTTCACAATGTTTACACCTTCCACAACAACTCGATCTTTATCCAGATAGACTTTTATAACTCGCCCGGTTTTACCGGTATCATTACCCGTAGTAACTTGTACAGTATCACCTTTTTTTATTTTCATTCTATATTACCTCTGGGGCTAAGGATAAAATTTTCATAAATTGTTTTTCTCTTAATTCTCTGGCAACTGGACCAAAAATACGAGTGCCTTTGGGCTCTTTCTGCCCATCAATCAATACTGCTGCATTTTCATCAAACCGAATATAGGAACCATCACCCCGTCTTCTCTCTTTTTTTGTCCTCACAACAACAGCGTGAGAAATTTCTCCCTTTTTAACGACGCCACCAGGAATCGCTTTCTTAACTGAGACAATTATAGTATCACCAACATGAGCGTACCGACGACCAGTTCCACCAACCACACGGATGCATTGGATCACTTTTGCGCCTGTATTATCTGCTACTTTTAATTTAGTTTCCTGTTGTATCATTATTTAGTAATTTCTTAGTTATCTGTTGCTTTTTCTTCAACTTGATTCAAACGCCAGCGTTTCAATTTGCTTTTAGGTTGACATTCAATAATGCTCACCTTATCCCCCGGCTGACATTCATTTTCAGGGTCATGAACATAATACTTTTTAGATTGTGTAACATATTTTTTATAAACGGGGTGAGGACCTCGTGTATCAATTTGAACGACAGCTGTTTTCTGCATTTTTGATTCTAAAACATTCCCAATAAGCTGTTTTCTATTATTTTCTGCCAAAATTTAGTTTCCTCTTTTGCCTAATTCAAATTCTCTAATTGCAGTTTTAATTTGAGCTATTTCTCTGCGAACAAATCTGATTTTCTGAGGATGCTCAAGTTGCTGCAATGCTTTTTGAAATCTCAAATTTACTAAAGATTCCTGACCATCTTTCAATTTAGTCACAAGTTCTTCCTGACCCAATTTATTTAATTCACTTTTTCTCAAAATTACACTCCTACTTCACGCCTTCCAACTGTTTTAGTTTTGATGGGGAGCTTATGGGAGCAAAGCCTGAATGCTCGCTCAGCATCTTTTTCATCAAGACCTTCAATTTCAAATAATATCCTTCCAGGCTTAACAACAGCAACCCAATATTCTGGTGCACCTTTACCTTTTCCCATACGAGTTTCAGCAGGCTTTTTGGTTATTGATTTATCTGGAAAAATACGAATCCACATCCTGCCGACTTTTCTTACTTTTCTGGAAATTGTAATTCGAGCCGCTTCAATTTGTCGGCTTGTAATCCATCCTGCTTCCATTGCCTTCAAGCCGTAAGATCCAAAAGATACATAATCGCCTGTATTTGCCATACCTCTCATACGGCCTTTTTGGGTTTTTCTAAATTTTACTTTTCTGGGTGCTAACAATGCGTTTACCTATTAATTTCTTTTTTCACCTGTATAAATCCAAACCTTTACGCCAATAATTCCATAGGAAGTATGGGATTCTGCAATGGTATAATCAATTTGTGCCCTTAATGTATGAAGAGGAACTCTTCCCTCTCTATATGTCTCACTCCTTGCAATTTCGTTACCATTTAACCGACCAGAAACACAAACTCGAATTCCTTCAGCACCCATACTCATAGTTGACTGTATAGCTTTTTTGACGGCTCTTCTATAATTCACCTTCTTTTCAAGTTGTTGTGCAATATTTTGTCCAACCAATACGGCTCTGAGTCCAGGCCTTTTAATCTCAGACACATTAATATTAACATCATATCCCATAAACTTTTTCAATTCTTTTTTAAGGGCTTCTACTTCAGAACCACCACGACCAATTACAATCCCCGGTCTCGCAGTATGGATGGTCACAGAGACTCTTTTAGGGGTACGGAAAATCTCAATGCGAGAAATACTTGCATGTGCCAATTTATTATTAATATAATTTCTGAGAATTATATCTTCATGCAATTTTGATGCATAATTCTTCTCATCAAACCAAACGGAGTCCCAATCCCGGTTGATTCCTAATCTTAGTCCTATTGGATTGGCTTTCTGTCCCAAATCATCCTCTTTTATTTTTTATCATCCGAAATGACAATTGTTAAATGGCTAGTTCTTTTTAAAATACGCATTGCTCTTCCCATGGCAGCGGGCCTGAATCGCTTCATTGTCGGCCCCTGATCAACATAGGCATTTTTAATATATAATTTATCCACATCAAAGGCTTCTTCTCCCTGCATTAGGTTTGCCAAAGCAGAAGAAATTGTTTTGTGAATAATTTGTGCAGCCTTTTTATTAGTAAAACTTAATTTAGTTAAGGCATCATTTACCTTAGCATTCTTTACTAAGTCCAAAACATGCCGGACTTTTTTTGCCGATTGACGGATATCCATTTTAGAAATTGCTTCCATAGCTATGCCTTTCTATCTCCAGAATGCTGCCTGAAAACACGGGTGGGAGCAAATTCACCAAGCTTATGACCAACCATATTTTCAGAAACAAAAACCGGAATAAATTTATTACCATTGTGAACAGCAAATGTATGCCCTACAAAAAGAGGTGAAATTGTAGATCTGCGAGACCAAGTTTTAATGACTTTTTTCTTGGTGGCTTTGCCCATATCTTTTATTTTTTTCTCAAGCTTAGCATCAATAAAGGGTCCTTTTTTTAAAGATCTTGGCACAGTCTATTTTCTCCTCTTAATAATATATCTATTAGATGCTTTATTTTTTTTGCGAGTACGATACCCTTTTGCAGGAGTACCCCAGGGTGAAACTGGATGACGCCCACCAGAGGTTTTACCTTCACCACCACCATGCGGATGATCAACCGGATTCATTGCCACACCCCTGACTTTAGGTCTGCGTCCCATCCAACGGGCTCGACCAGCTTTACCAATGGATATATTTTCATGACTTTTATTGCCAACTGTACCGATTGTAGCTAAACAATTCTCTGAAATCATTCTTAATTCTCCGGAGGGCAGTTTCAGTGTAACCATGCCACCTTCAGATGCCATGATGCGAGCATAGGAGCCTGCACTTCGTGCCATTTGAGCACCCTTACCAGGTTTAAATTCAATATTATGAACCAACAATCCGTCAGGAATTTTTCCCAATGGCATTGCATTCCCTGTTTTGAATGGAATTTGATTTTCCATTGATGAAATTATATTATCACCAACTTTAATTCCATCAGGAGCAATAATATACCGCTTTTCACCATCGTCATAATTAACCAAGGCAATACGTGGCGATCGATTTGGATCATATTCAATAGATTCAATTATTCCTGAAAAATCAAATTTATTTCGTTTAAAATCAATAATACGGTATCGTCTTTTATGTCCACCACCACGTCTTCGGGAAGTTATACGGCCATGATTATTTCTACCCCCAGTTTTTCTCAGAGCAGTGGTCAACTTACGTTCAGGTTTACTCTTAGTAATTTCTTCAAAGGTGGAAACCGACATAAATCTACGGCCAGGAGTATCTGGCTTTAACTTTCTAGTGGGCATCTTTTAGGTTTCCCCGCCTAACAAATCAATAGAGAATCCTTCTTGTAAGGTTACAATCGCCTTTTTCCAACTCGACCTATTTCCCCTTGTCCGCAAAACATGTCCATTACTTTTTATGGTCATATTTTTATTTTTCCCTTTAAAATTCATGGTTGCAACTTTTTTAATTTTAACCTTAAACTTTTCTTCAATGGCATCTTTTATTTCAAGCTTATTAGATTGCTTCTCTACTTGAAATACATACTTGTTCAGCGCTTTGCTAAGCATTGTTCCTTTTTCGCTTAAAATTGGTCTTAGAATAATTGAGCTTTTAATTGACATCTTAAGATAATTGTTTATTTAATATTTCAACACTTGCTTCATTTGCAAGAATCATTTGACAATCCAATAAATCATAAGTTGATGCTGATTGTACAGGAACTACGCAAATATTTTTGATATTTCTTGATCCTAAATACAAATTTTCTTCCATTGTATCAGTCAAAACTGTAACTTTTTTTCCCGTTAAGTTAAAATTTTTCAACAACCCGAATAATTCACTTGTTTTCGGTGTTTCCGGTAAAATATTATCTATTACAATAAAATTGTTTTCTGAAACTTTCTGAGAGAGAACACTTCTTCTTGCTAATTGCCTGACTTTTTTATTCACCTTTTTATCATATTTATGAGGCTTTGGTCCAAATGCTTTTGACCCATGAACTCGAGAAGGGTTTCGGATTGAACCAACTCGGGCTCGTCCAGTACCTTTTTGACGCCATGGCTTGACACCACTTCCAGCTACTTCGGCTCTAGTTTTGCTCGAATGAGTCCCCTGCCTAATTGAAGCCATCTCAGAATTCACCGCCAAATACACGCAATGTTTATTCGGCGTAATACCAAAAACTTCTTCGTTAAGAGTCACTTTTTTTGCGGATTTTTTTCCTGATTTCTGATATATATCTAATTTCATTTAATTATATTAAATTTTGGATATAAAGACAATGCCATTATTCGCCCCTGGAACTGCACCCTTTATAAATACTAAATTTTTATCTTTTTCTACATGGGTAACTTCTAAATTCTTCACTGTAACATTTTCATTACCCATTCTGCCTGCCATTTTTGTACCAGGCCAAACTCGCGATGGATCTGATCCTGCACCTATAGACCCAGCTTTTCTCATTACACTATTTTTCCCGTGAGACCTTCTTCCACCACTGAAACCATGACGCTTCATATGTCCGGCAAATCCTTTACCCTTTGACACGCCTGAAACTGCTACAAAATCTCCTATCTCAAATATATCCGCAGATATTTTCTGTCCGAGTTTAACATTCTCTAAATCTTGAAATGCAAATTCTTTTAATATCTTCTTAGCCGAAACATTTGCTTTATCAAAATGCCCCTTTTCAGATTTATTAGTATGACGAGAAGCCTTTTCCAAATATCCAATTTGAATTGAAGAATAACCATCCTTTTCAACAGATTTAATTTGAGTGACTTCACAGGGACCTGCCTCAACAATTGTAATAGGATAATCTGACCCTAGATCATCAAATATTCTTGTCATCCCAACTTTTCGTCCTATTATAAAATCAATTGCCACAATTAAGTCTTTATTTCAATATCTACACCAGCCGGCATGTCAAGCTGCATGAGCGCATCTACAGTTTTAGAAGTTGAATTCAATAAATCCACAATTCGTTTATGTACTTTTATTTGAAATTGCTCTCTAGATTTTTTATCAACATGAGGGGAGCGATTCACCGTATAAATGCTTCGTTTTGTTGGTAATGGAATAGGACCCATTATTAATGCCCCAGTATTTTTAGCCGTTTTAACAATCTTTTCCATGGATTTATCCAAAAGGATATGATCGTAGGCCTTCAATCTGATTCGTATTCTGTTCATCTCGCTTTCTCTACCTATTCAATAATTTCAGTTACAACGCCAGCACCAACCGTATGACCACCTTCACGGATTGCAAATCGAAGCTCCTGCTCCATGGCAATTGGCGTAATAAGTTCTACATTTAAATTGACATTATCTCCAGGCATCACCATCTCTGTACCTTCCGGAAGAATAATAGATCCAGTCACATCCGTTGTCCTAAAATAAAACTGAGGACGGTAACCCTTGAAAAACGGTGTATGACGTCCACCTTCTTCTTTCTTAAGAACATAGATCTCTGCCTTAAACTTTTTATGGGGTGTAATACTGCCAGGTTTGGCCAACACCATCCCACGGTCAATCTCATCTTTCTCAACACCACGAAGAAGAAGTCCTGCATTATCACCAGCCTGTCCTTCATCTAATATCTTTCTAAACATTTCAACACCTGTACATACCGTCTTAACTTTAGATCCCATACCTACAAGTTCCAAGCTCTCACCCACCTTTATAATACCACTTTCAATTCTTCCTGTTGCAACGGTTCCTCTTCCCGTTATTGAAAATACATCTTCAACAGGCATGAGAAATGGTTTGTCAACTGCGCGCTCCGGAGTTGGAATAAAATTATCTACCTGATCCATAAGTTCGAAGATAGGCTTTGCAGCATCACCAGTACCATCTGAATTTAATGCATTTAAAGCGCTACCCTGAATAATAGGGGTATCATCACCTGGAAATCCATATTCTGATAGTAATTCTCTCAGCTCCATTTCAACCAGCTCTAACAGTTCCGGATCATCTACCTGATCACATTTGTTCATAAAAATTACAATAGAAGGAACATTTACCTGCTTGGCTAAAAGTAAGTGCTCCCTAGTCTGCTGCATAGGTCCATCAGTTGCAGCTACAACCAAAATAGCTCCATCCATTTGCGCTGCACCTGTAATCATGTTTTTAATATAGTCCGCGTGACCAGGGCAATCTACATGCGCATAATGACGCGCCTCTGTCTCATATTCAACATGGGCAGTATTAATTGTAATACCACGCTCACGCTCTTCCGGCGCATTATCTATCTGGTCAAAGGCGGTAACCTCGGCAAGCCCTTTGGTTGCCAAACACTTGGTTATAGCAGCTGTCAAGGTAGTCTTACCATGGTCAACGTGACCAATTGTGCCCACATTTACGTGAGGCTTCGTTCTTTCAAATTTCGCTTTTGCCATAATTTAAGTATCTCCTTATTGTAATCTTACCACTGGAATCAGGCCATTACTTTGCCTTGAAATTTTTCCACCATCTGCTCAACAATATATTTTGGCGCTTGAGAATAGTGTGAAAACTGCATTGTGAAAACTGCCCTTCCCTGTGTCATTGATCTCAATTCTGTTGCGTATCCAAACATCTCAGACAAAGGAACATCTGCATTCAAAACCTGTACACCATTCCGCGGATTCATTCCCTTTACATTTCCCCGTCGAGAAGTAACATCGCCCATAACTGACCCTAGATAATTCTCCGGAACAACAACCTCTAATGCCATAAGCGGTTCTAGTAGAGTGGGAGCTGCTTTTTTAGCAGCATCTCGAAGTGCCATTGATCCGGCTATTTTAAATGCAATTTCACTAGAATCAACATCATGATAAGATCCATCAATAAGAGTAACCTTAATATCTTCCAACGGATATCCAGATACAACACCATTGCCCATTGCATCTTTAACTCCCGCTTCAACAGCAGGGATATATTCTTTAGGAATCGCACCGCCAACAATTTTATTATCAAATTCAAATCCTTTTCCAGACTCATTCGGTTCAATTATTATAACAACGTGACCATATTGACCCCTGCCGCCCGACTGCTTGATAAATTTGGCTTCGTGCTCCACTTTCTTGGTAATACATTCTTTGTATGCCACCTGCGGGGAGCCAACATGAACAATTACATTGAATTCCCTTTTAAGCCTATCAACAATAATTTCTAAATGAAGCTCACCCATTCCTGAAATAATAGTTTGCCCGGTATCTTCGTCACTTCTAACTATAAATGTCGGATCTTCTTCTGCCAGCTTTACCAAGCCATTTGTAAGCGCATCCTGACCTTCTTTTGTTGCAGGCTCTACAGCAATTGATATTACCGGCTCTGGAAAATCCATAGACTCAAGCAATATAGGATGATCAACTGAACAAAGCGTGTGACCCGTTTTCGTATTTTTCAAACCAACCATTGCAGCTATCTCTCCGGTTGTTACGGTTTTTCTCTCTTCTCGTTTATTGGAATGCATCAACATCAATCTTCCAACACGCTCCTTCTTCCCAGTATTGGGGTTAAGAATATGATCGCCTGTTGACACAGATCCTGAATATACTCTGAAAAATGTTAACCTGCCTACATAAGGATCGGTCATAATTTTAAAAGCGAGTGCACTAAAATGCTCGTTATCATCAGGGCTTCTTTCTACCTCTACAGAATCATCGTTAATATCAAACCCTTTTACATTACCAACATCCAGAGGAGAAGGTAGATAATCAATAACTGCATCCAATGTCCTTTGAACACCTTTGTTTCTAAAGGCAGATCCACAGAGAGTTGGAATCATGGTTCCATCCAAAGTAGCTTTTCTAATTGCTAACTTTATTTCTTCCGGTAAAAGCGTTTCACCATCTATATATTTTTCTAGCAAATGCTCATCATAGGATGCAACTTCTTCTAATAATTGCAAACGCCATTTATCAGCAATCTCCTTCATGTCCGAAGGAATTTCACCATATTCAAAACTTGAGCCATCTTCAGAAGTATAAAGAATAGCCTCCATTTTAATCAAATCAATTAAGCCAGTAAAAATATCACCAGAGCCAATTGGTAATACGATGGGAACAGGGTTCGCATTTAAACGCTCTTTAATCATTTCGATAACCTTAAAGAAATCTGCGCCGGTACGATCCATTTTATTTACAAAAGCAATTCTCGGAACACCATACTTATCAGCCTGTCTCCACACTGTCTCTGATTGAGGCTCCACACCACCTACGGCACAAAATAATGCAATTGCTCCATCTAAAACACGGAGAGATCGTTCGACTTCAATGGTAAAATCCACATGCCCGGGAGTATCAATAATATTAATCCGATTACCATCCCAAAAAGCGGTAGTAGAAGCAGAAGTAATTGTTATACCACGCTCTTTCTCCTGATCCATCCAATCCATGGTTGCAGCACCATCATGAACTTCACCCAGCCTGTGGGTACGTCCTGTATAATACAAAATCCGCTCTGTAGTCGTGGTTTTGCCGGCATCGATGTGCGCCATAATGCCAATGTTTCGTACATGTTTTAATGGAATATTTTTCATGTTTTTTATCTAAAATGGGCGAAAGCTTTATTTGCTTCTGCCATTCTATGTGTATCTTCTTTTTTCTTTACAGCAGCCCCATCATTATTAGCAGCGGCTAATAATTCAGCCGCCAAGCGATCTGCCATCGTTTGCCCTTTTCTTGATTTTGAAAAGCCAATTATCCAACGCATCGCCAAAGCCATTCGACGTGCATCTGAAATCTCAATTGGAACCTGATAAGTAGCACCACCAATTCTTTTAGATTTTACCTCAAGAACAGGAGCAACATTTTCTAAAGCTTTTTTAAATAATTCAATACCATCAGCAACTTTACCCTGCTTTTTTATTTTTTCAATACTTTGATAAAATATTTTTTCTGCAAGACTTTTCTTCCCCTGCTTCATGAGATTATTGATAAACTTGGCAACAATCAAATCTCCATATACAGGGTCCGGCAATATCTCTCTTTTTTCTGGTCTTCTTCTACGCATAAATTAATAAATGAATTTAATTTTTTGGTTTTTTTGTACCGTATCGTGAGCGACTGGTTCGACGACCCTCAACACCCGCAGGATCAAGTACGCCTCTGATAACATGGTATCTCACTCCAGGCAAATCTTTTACCCTGCCTCCCTCAATCAATACAATTGAGTGCTCCTGAAGATTATGGCCCTCTCCAGGAATATAGGCTGTAACTTCATATCCATTAGACAAACGAACACGAGCCACCTTTCTTAATGCAGAATTAGGCTTCTTGGGTGTGGTTGTATATACACGGGTACATACACCTCTTTTTTGAGGACAGGCCTCTAAAGCAGGCACTTTGTTTTTCTTTAGCTGCTTTTTCCTACCTTTCCTGACAAGTTGGTTTACTGTTGGCATTTGATTCCTAGCATAGCTTGGTAATTTATAAAGTATATAAAATTCAACCCAAACATTAATTATACATTTTTATTATTATTTACTCTCAGTGAATTTAGCTTCAGAAATATAATCATTATACTAATTGTTCTGAAAGCTCTTCGTGCTGACTTTCATCAACCAGCAATTCGACTTCTGAGATTGCCTCTTTTTCTTTTTCAACTGTATTTGTAACTATGAGCCCCCTATTCTGCAGAGCACCTGTTCCAGCAGGGATTAGCCGTCCAATAATTACATTTTCTTTCAAGCCCTTTAGATAATCGGTTTTTCCCTCTACAGCAGCATCAGTAAGCACACGTGTTGTTTCCTGAAATGAAGCCGCAGAAATAAAACTTTCCGTGTTAAGAGATGCACGGGTAATTCCCAGTAAAAGCGGACTAAATGTCACTGGTTTTGGTTTTGAAGTTTTGATTAGTTTTTTTCCAGCCTCTTTCAAGTCTTTATTAACATCTTTAATGTTAGATGTATAAACCACATCGCCCTCTTCATAGTCTGAGTCGCCAGCATTTGTCACGACCGCTTTCTTTTTCATTTCCTCATTGGCGCTTTGGATTTCAATCTGATTAATACGATCTCCATGGAGATACAAAGTGTCACCTGCATCTTCAACTGTCACCTTTTTCATCATTTGACGAACAATTACTTCAATATGCTTATCATTAATTGCAACGCCTTGGAGACGATATACTTCCTGAATAGCATTTACAAGAAATTCCTGCACTTTAGACGCGCCACCAATTCTTAATATATCTTTTGGAGAAACTGAACCTTCGCACAATTTATCTCCAGCAAACACATTGTCTCCCTCATGCACCAGGATATGTTTACCATAAGGTATTTTATAAATGCTTTCCTTTTCCTTTCCAATTACATGAATTTCACGGATACCACGCTTTACTTTTCCATATTTAATGGTTCCATCAACTTCTGTAACAACAGCAGGATTTGCAGGGTTTCGAGCTTCAAATAATTCTGCAATCCGAGGCAAACCTCCAGTAATATCTCTTGTTTTACCCGCATCCCTTGGTATTTTAACCAATATTTGGCCAGCCTTAACTTTATCTCCATCACGTACGATAACGGTAGCTTGAACAGGTAAAATACTTGCCCCGCCTGCTGTATCGTTTTTGCCTCCACCTTCAATATGAATATGTGGACTTAAATCACGGTTTTTAGATTCCGTAATTACAATCATTTTCTTACCACTTTCCACTGCTTCTTCAATATAGGTTTCACCTTCAATCATATCTCGGAAATGAATGATACCGGCAGTTCTGGCAAGAATCACATCTGTATAGGGATCCCAGGCAAACAGGGTTTGTCCAACTTTTACTTTTTCTCCACTTTCAACAAACACCTTTGATCCATATGGCACTTGCCAGTTTGAAATAGAATTTCCCTTTTCATCCAATAATTCCATTTTTCCATTTCTTACTGACGCCACCATTACATCATTTCCATCCTCATCCTTAACACCAATAAGGTTTAAGTTTTCAGATAGTTTAATAGTACCATCCTTACGAGCACTACGGTGAGATTGCTCAATAATTCTGGAAGCTGTACCCCCAATATGAAAAGTTCGAAGTGTCAATTGTGTGCCCGGTTCACCAATGGATTGCGCTGCCATTATTCCAACTGCGTCACCAATCCGCGGTTCTTTATTTGAGGCCAAGTTCAACCCATAGCAACACATACAAACACCATGGGGAGCTTCACAAGTAAGTACGGACCGGACTTTCACCTGATACACATTACTCTCAGCAATTGATTCAACAACTGTTTCTTCAAGGATATTACCCTTTTTGGCAAATTTTGTGTTGTCAATTGGATCCACAATATCTTCCAAAATATATCTACCAATAATTCGCTCATCAAGGGCTTCGATTATTTCTTCACCTTCTTTCAGGTCTTCAAGCATAATCCCCTGAACAGTTTTGCAATCCTCAATTGTGATTGTTACATCCTGAGCAACATCAACCAATCTACGGGTTAAATACCCTGCATCTGCAGTTTTAAGAGCAGTATCTGCCAACCCTTTTCTGGCACCATGTGTTGATATAAAATACTCAAAAGCTGACAATCCTTCTTTAAAGTTTGACTTGATGGGATTCTCAATGATCTCGCCTGAAGCGCCAACCATTGATTTCTTGGGTTTTGCCATCAATCCACGCATACCCGCAAGCTGTTTAATTTGATCCTGGCTACCTCTAGCGCCTGAATCCGCCATCATGAATAATGGATTAAACCCCTGATCATCATTTTCCAATTCTTTGAACATTGCATTTGCAACATCACTAGTTGCATGTGTCCAAATATCAATAACTTTATTATAACGCTCACCCTCAGTTAATATATGTCGATCAAATTTTTCTTGAATTTCTTCAACTTTTAATTGAGCAGCTTCTAATATTTCTCCTTTTTTATCCGGGATGTGAATATCATTAATTGCAATTGAGATTCCGCTTTTAGTTGCAAACTCAAAACCCAGATCTTTTAAATCATCCAAAAATAAAGTGGTTTTGTAATTGCCAGATTTTTTATAACACTGCCCAATTAAATCTGTGATCAATTTTTTATTCATTGTAGAATTTATAAAAGTGATTTCCTTGGGTAATTTTTCATTGAAAATTATCCTTCCAAGCGTAGTTTTTTCAATCCACCCACCTTCTAAACGAATACTCACAAAGGCGTGCAGGGATACTTCTTCATTCACATAGGCTAAAACCGCCTCGTGAAAGGAACCAAATTTTGTACCCTCACCCAAAGCACCAGACCTTGGACGGGTTAAAAAATAGCACCCTAAAACCATATCTTGTGATGGAATTGCGATAGGTTTTCCAGTGGCAGGATGAAGGATATTATGACTGGACAGCATAAGCAGCCAACATTCCATTTTTGCTTCGGCAGATAGTGGAACGTGGACAGCCATTTGATCCCCATCAAAATCTGCATTAAAAGCAGCACAAACTAAGGGATGCAATTGAATTGCCTTTCCTTCAATCAACACCGGCTGGAAAGCCTGCACACCCAGTCTATGAAGTGTTGGAGCCCGATTTAATAACACCGGATGGTCTTTAACTGCATTTTCAAGCACTTTATATACTTCAGGAGCCTTCTGTTCAACTAACATTTTTGCACTTCGGGGCGTTCTGGTGTATCCTGCTTTTATCAAATGATAAATAACAATAGGTTTAAATAACTCCATTGCCATTTCTTTTGGAATTCCACACTCATGTAATTTCAACTCGGGTCCTACGACAATAACTGATCTACCTGAATAGTCAACACGTTTTCCTAACAGGTTTTGACGAAATCGCCCAGACTTTCCCTTAAGAGAGTCACTTAAAGACTTCAGAGGTCTTCGCGTCCCACTTCTTACAGCAGATTTCATTCTGCTATTATCAATTAGTGCGTCAACAGATTCTTGCAGCATCCGTTTCTCATTTCTGAGTATCACATCCGGCGCTTTAATTTCCATGAGCTGTTTCAGTCGATTGTTTCGAATAATCACCCGTCTGTACAAATCGTTTAAATCAGAAGCAGCAAATCGCCCGCCATCCAGGGGAACAAGCGGTCGTAATTCAGGCGGTATAACCGGCAGAACGCTTAGTATCATCCATTCAGGTTTATTGTAAAGCTTTTTTTCTATTCGCGGATCAAACTTTTTAAGAATTCTAAGCCGTTTAAGTGCAACCTCAGTTTTTTGAACTGATGACTTACTTTTAACAATGTCCAAAAGTTCATTTATTTTCCCCACAATATCCAAATCTCTTAATAAACAGAGTACAGCCTTACCACCCATTTCTGCGTGAAAATATTTATCTTCATCGCGATCGTCATCAGAAATTGCATCTATTCCAAATTCCCCTTCAAGCTTCAAGAATTCTTCTTCTTCTAAAAGTTCACCATACTCTCTTCCCGATGCGCCTGGGTTTAGAATTACAAATTTCTCAAAATATACAATCTGCTCTAACTGTTTAGTCGTATATCCTAATAGATAACTGATTTTACTGGGGATTGATCTAAGATACCAAATATGAATAACAGGAACAGCTAATGTGATATGACCAATTCTATCCCTTCGAACAGATTTTCTCGTCACTTCAACACCACAGCGATCACAAACTATGCCACGATATCTAATTCTTTTATATTTACCACAATGGCATTCCCAATCTTTTGTAGGACCAAAAATCTTCTCACAAAACAGGCCATCTTTTTCAGGCTTATATGATCTGTAATTAATTGTTTCAGGCTTAAGAATTTCGCCGAACGATCTATCTAAAATTTCCTCCGGAGAAAGCAATCCTATAGTAATGGTACTAAATGATTGTGATAACCTTGAGGCTGGTTTATTTGAAAATAGCAATTTTATCTCCTTCGGTTAGTCCAATAATACGTTAAGCCCTAATCCTTCAAGTTCTTTTATTAGAACGTTAAAAGATTCAGGAATACTTGATTCAGGTGTATTTTTCCCGCGAACCAGTGCATTATATAGTTTTGTCCGCCCATCCACATCATCTGACTTTGTGGTTAATATTTCTTGCAGCGTATGAGCCGCACCATAAGCTTCTAATGCCCACACCTCCATTTCTCCAAACCGCTGACCACCCGCTTGGGCTTTACCACCCAGAGGCTGTTGAGTTATTAGCGAATATGGTCCGGTAGCACGGGCATGCATTTTATCATCTACCAAATGTGATAATTTTAGCATATAAATAACGCCCACCGTGACAGGTGAAGCGATTTTCTCACCAGTTCTGCCATCCCATATATCAACTTTGCCAGTTTCAGGTAATCCAGCTTTTTTCAATTCACTAATAACATCTTCGTGATTGGCGCCATTAAAGACAGGTGTTTTATACCTTTTCCCAAGCTTTTCACCTGCCCATCCTAACATTGTTTCATACAGCTGACCTAAATTCATCCGAGAGGGTACACCAAGAGGATTTAGAACAATATCAACTGGTGTTCCATCTGCTGTGAAGGGCATATCTTCTTCAGGCACTATAATAGATACAATTCCCTTATTACCATGACGTCCTGACACCTTATCTCCAATAGAAATTTTTCTCTTTTGAGCAATATATACCTTAGCAAGCTTCATTACACCTTGCTGCAATTCATCACCCACCCTCAATTTGAAAATTTCTTTTTCCAAACGCTCTTCAAGCTGTCTCAAATTTCTGCGATAATTCTGCCAAATTTTTAGAATTTTATTCCAAATTATTGGATTTTCCACCCACGGAGATTTTAATGAAAGGGTCTCAAAATCGAGTTTTTTAATCCTAGAAGGCGTGAGTAAAGTCTTCGCTTTAATAAGAGTACGGTTCGTGGTGACATCTCTCATTCCACCAGAGATTTGTTCAGATAATTGAGAATTTAACAACTCATCTCTTTTTTCCATTAGCTGAACCCTGTCTTTTCGCGCATTTCTCTGTAATGATCGAATCTGCTGCTTTTCTTCATCCCTGATTGCAATACTTTTTCTCTCAAAGAGCTGTGTATCAACAACAACACCATGCACGCCAGAATCACAGCGCCTTGAGGCATCTTTAACATCACCAGCTTTCTCACCAAAAATTGCACGAAGTAATTTTTCTTCAGGCGTTGGGTCTGTTTCACCTTTTGGCGTTACTTTTCCAACCAAGATATCTCCTGGATGAACTTCTGCGCCAATGCGGACAATTCCCCGAGCGTCTAAATTTCGCGTTGCCTCTTCACTTACATTCGGAATTTCATTGGTAAGCTCTTCTTCGCCTCTCTTTGTATCCCTAATTTCAACTTCAAATTCCTTCATGTGAGTTGAAGTGAGCACATCATGCTTTACCAAATTTTCATTAATAATGATGGCATCCTCGAAATTATATCCACGCCAAGGCATAAAAGCGACTTTCAGATTTCTTCCCAAAGCCAATTCACCATTCTTAGTTGAATGACCATCTGCAATAATCTGACCTTTTTTAACTTTCTGTCCCAAGCTCACAATTGGCCGCTGATTAATACAGGTATTCTGATTTGTCCGTAGAAGTTTTTTCAACTTAAATGTTTTCAAATTCTCATCAGGAACTAATTCCAACTCAGCAGGCTGTCCGGTAGAACGAATAGTTATTTCATTTGCATCAACGCTTGCAATGGTCCCATCGCAGGAGGCAACCATTGTCGCCCTGGAGTCCAACGCAACTCTACCTTCCATACCAGTTCCAACAATTGGAGGATCTGGATTAAGCAGCGGAACAGACTGCCTCATCATATTTGACCCCATTAATGCACGGTTAGCATCGTCATTTTCTAAAAAAGGTATAAGTGAGGCAGAAACACTCACAATTTGATTTGGAGAAATATCTTTAAAGTCAACATTATCGGATGAAATAAGTGGGAAATCCTCACCATTTCTCACCCTGATAATATCCTTTACAAATTTACCCTTTTCTATCGGCTCTGTAGCTTGAGCTATATAGGCACGCATTTCTTCATCTGGTGATAAAAATACAATTTCATCAGAAAAAGAATATTTACCAGGTCCTTTATGATCAATTTTTTGATAAGGAGACTCAATGAAGCCCAACTTATTAACAATAGCATGGGTTGCTAAAGAATTTATCAATCCAATATTTGGACCTTCAGGCGTCTCAATTGGACACAGACGACCGTAATGTGTATAATGCACATCCCTAACTTCAAAACCAGCACGTTCTCTTGATAATCCGCCTGGTCCAAGCGAAGATATTCTACGCTTATGAGTGATTTCAGCCAATGGATTTGTTTGATCCATAAATTGTGATAACTGACTTGTACCAAAGAAAGTATTTAAAACGGTTGTTACAATACGCGAATTAACCAAATCTTGAGGCGTAAGACTTTCAGCCTCTCTCTGATTCATTTTTTCCTTAATGTTTCTATGCATTCGACTTAATGCAATATTAAATTGATTTGCGAGCTGCTCACCTACAGTTCTTACACGACGATTTCCCAAATGATCAATATCATCTGGCCCCTTTTCACCCTTTCTCATAAGGATTAAATATTTAAACACTTCAATAAAATCATCTCGTGTTAAAATAGGTTCTTCGATGGGTGCATTAAGGTTAAACTTTTTATTTATTCGATATCGCCCTACTGCACCAAGATCGTATTTCTTTGTAGAGAAAAACATTTTTTCTATGAATTTCCGTGCAATACCTACAGAAGGAGCTTCACCAGTACGCAAATGCTGGTATAAAAGTTTAAGAGCATCTTCTGATGATTTTGTGGGATCTTTTTCCATCGTATTCTTCAACATTTGGACTTCTAAAGATTCTTCCTTCTTGGCAACAGTCAATTCTGAGATGCCTATTTTTTTAAATTCATCGAGCCGCTTTTCGGTTATAACAACTCCCGATTCAGCAACCACCTCACCGGTATTTTTATCGACAATATCCTCTAGTAAAGTTTTATTTACTAAATTTTTCTTGCTACTCAACTTAAATGTTTTAGCTAATTTAAACGCTTCTAAAATATCTCTATTTGATGAATATCCAATTGCACGTAACAACAGTGTGGCAGGGAATTTTCGACGGCGATCTATAATAGCATAAATACAATCATAAATGTCTGTTGTAAAATCTACCCAAGAGCCTCTAAACGGAATAATACGAGCTTGAAACAATTTTGTGCCGTTGGGGTGAAAATTTTGATCGAAAAATACACCTGGGCTACGCTGAAGCTGACTTACAATTACACGCTCAGCACCATTTATGATAAAGGTGCCACTTTCAGTCATGTAAGGAATATTTCCGAAGAATACATCTTGCTCGATGCTTTGAACATATTTACTTCGGTCGTTTTCATCCGTAATATTTAAAATAAATCGGACTTTTAGAGGAACAGATAAGGAAATCCTTCGCTCTAAACATTCTTTTTCGGTGTATTTAGGCAGACCTAAATAATAATGCTTGTATTCTAAAACATAATCGTTTCGGGTATCTTCGACGGGGAACATGTTTTTAAATACTGCCTCCAAACCCTTATTTTCCCGCTTTTCCGGTAAAATATCTTCCTGAAGAAAACTTTCCCAGGATGCTAATTGAATCGCCAGAAGATCAGGTATGGGAATTTTAGGTTGAAATTTTGAAAAATCATGGCGTGCACCGTTTTTCATTGCCGTGTCAACACTCAAAGTAGATTACCTCCGTTTAGAATAGAAATGAATAATAAAGCTGAATTAAAGTAGAAAACCTACTTTAAAGTAACTGTTGCACCAGCTTCTTCTAATTGTTTTTTTACTTCCCCCGCTTCATCTTTGGATACGGCTTCTTTAACTATAGATGGCGCATTATCTGCTAATTCTTTTGCCTCTTTTAAGCCAAGGGTGGTGATAGTACGAATAACCTTAATCACATTGATTTTCTTTTCACCAACTCCGGTTAATTCGATATCGAATTCTGTTTTTTCCTCAGCTGCGCTTGTATCACCAGCAGCCGGAGCTGCACCACCTGCAATTGCTACAGGGGCTACTGCTGTAACTCCAAACTTATTTTCGATTTCTTTTATTAGTTCGGATATTTCTAACATATTTGCATTTTCTAAATACACCATTACATCTTCTCTTTTAATGTCTGCCATTTTCTTTTATCTCCTGATTTCGATATTAAGATTTATTTTCTTTTAAACTTGTTAATACTCCCGAAAGTTTTGACATTGCACCACTCAATGTACCAACCAATTTGCTCATGGGCTGATTTAACGTTCCAACAAACATTGACAGCAATGCATCACGGGATGGAAGTTCTGCCAACTCTTTGTATTTTTCTGGGCCAAATATTTCGCCCTCAAATACCATTCCAACAACTTCCAAGGTTGCATTCTTATTTTCTTTTTCAAAATTACGGATTACACGAGCAGGCGCCGTAGGATCACCAGACACATAAGCTATCCCGATTTGGCCTGAAAGCAATTCATCCAATTTGTCTTCAAATCCTGCATTATTTGCCGCAATTTTTGTAAGGGTATTCTTTGAAACAAAATAGCACACTTCACTTTCCCTGAACTGTTTACGCAACTCAGTTGCTTGAGCAACATTCATTCCAGAATATCTGGTGAAATAAATGCCAGTTGAATTCTGAAACTTTTGTGTTAAATCATTTATGATTTCGGTTTTTTGTTGAGTTGGCATTCGTAATTCCCTATCCTGAAATACTCGATTTATCTAATTTAATACCTGGACCCATAGCAGAAGTCATGGTTACTTTTTTCATATAGAGGCCCTTTGCTGCCTGAGGCTTTGCTTTTAAAATTGCATTAATAAATACCTTGGCATTTTCTACAATTTTTTCATTAGGAAAAGAAATCTTTCCAATACTGTTATGAATTATGCCATTTTTTTCTACTCTGAATTCTATCTTGCCCGCCTTTACTTCAGTGACAGCCTTGGCGATATCTTTGGTTACTGTTCCAATTTTCGGATTGGGCATCAATCCTCTTGGACCAAGAATTTTTCCCAGTTTACCAACTTCAGCCATCATATCAGGCGCTGCAACTACGACATCAATATCAGTCCAGCCGCCTTTAACCTTTTCCACCATATCGTTTGCACCGACAAAGTCAGCTCCAGCATTTTTAGCTTCTTCAGCTAAATCATCTCTTGCAAAAACCAATACCTTTATATCTTTTCCTATACCATTTGGCAGTGCAACTGTTCCACGCACAATCTGGTCTGCATGCTTTGGATCTACACCCAGATTAATTGCAAGCTCAACCGATTCATCAAATTTTGGATGACTAAAGCTTGATAACAATTCAACAGCTTCTTCCAAGCTGTATTCTTTGTCTCTGTTAATTTTCTCAAAATTACTATTATATCTTTTTGAATGTGCCAAAATTTATCCCTTTACTATGATGCCCATACTTCTTGCAGTGCCCGCAATCATTCGCATGGCAGATTCTACATCCGATGCGTTCAAGTCCGGCATTTTAATTTCTGCAATTTCTTTTAATTGAGCCTTGGTTACAGTTCCAATTTTTTCCCTATTAGGCTCACCAGACCCTTTTGGAATACCAACCGCTTCAAGAAGCAAAGATGCAGCCGGCGGGGTTTTTGTGATAAATGTAAATGATCTGTCCGCAAAAACTGTGATTTCAACCGGTATCAACTTACCCATTTGCTCTTGTGTCTTTGCATTAAATGCTTTACAAAATTCCATAATATTAACACCATGCTGCCCCAATGCAGGACCAACCGGTGGTGCAGGATTAGCCTTTCCTGCAGGAATTTGAAGTTTAATAAATCCAATAACCTTTTTTGCCATAATTTTTTACTTTTCTATTTCTACTTGGAAAAAATCTAACTCAATAGGTGTAGGTCTGCCAAATATTGAAACCGTCACCTTAACCTTCTGCTTATCTTCATTAAGACTTTCTACGAATCCAGTAAAGTCAATGAATGGACCAGCGACCACTTTAATAGCATCACCTTTTTTAAATGGAATATCAACTAATTCAATTCCTTCCTTACGCTCCACCTCACCGAAAATTCTTTTTATCTCATCCTCCCTTAATGGAACAGGTTTTTTCCCTTTTGGTCCTACGAAACTAAGCACTCCGGGCGAATTTTCAACAACATACTTTGTATTTGCATTCATATTCATTTTAATTAAAACATATCCAGGGAAGAACATTTTTTCCCTAATCCTTTTTTTATTGTTTCGCATTTCAACCACTTTTTCATACGGTACAAATACTTCTTCTATCTCATTAGAAATATCATTATCACCAGCAGCCCTGAAAATTTGTTCCTCAGCGCTCTTTTCCTTTCCCGATATAACTCTTAGGGAATACCAAAACATTACTGTCTATTTACCGCCTATTATTCTTGAAACAAATTCTGACAACCCAAAATCTACAAAAAATAAGAATAAAGCAATCATTACAGTAAATACACCCACAATAAGCGTAGAGCCCAACATCTCTTCTTTAGAAAGCCAAGTCACTTTTTTCATTTCAACCTGAACACCATTAAAATACTGCGAAATTTTTTGAATCATTTTATTTTTCCGACTTTAATTAATTACTTTAACTAACACTCCAACGAATCCATTTTAAACCGGGCTTGCAGGTGAGGAAGGACTCGAACCCTCAACTCCCGGCTTTGGAGGCCGGTGCTCTACCAATTGAACTACTCACCTAAACCTATCTCTTTATATAATTGTTATTTTGTTTCTTTAAAAATAACATGCTTCTTCACAACAGGATCATATTTTTTATATTCAACACGATCAGGATGAAGACGCTTATTTTTAGTTACAGAATACCGATAACCTGTTCCGGCCGTACTCTCAATCTGAATAATATCTCGTTTACTATTGCCTGCCATTTCTCTACCTATTCAATAATTTCAGTTACAACGCCAGCACCAACCGTATGGCCACCTTCACGGATTGCAAATCGAAGCTCCTGCTCCATGGCAATTGGCGTAATAAGTTCTACATTTAAATTGACATTATCTCCAGGCATCACCATCTCTGTACCTTCCGGAAGAATAATAGATCCAGTCACATCCGTTGTCCTAAAATAAAACTGAGGACGGTAACCCTTGAAAAACGGTGTATGACGTCCACCTTCTTCTTTCTTAAGAACATAGATCTCTGCCTTAAACTTTTTATGGGGTGTAATACTGCCAGGTTTGGCCAACACCATCCCACGGTCAATCTCATCTTTCTCAACACCACGAAGAAGAAGTCCTGCATTATCACCAGCCTGTCCTTCATCTAATATCTTTCTAAACATTTCAACACCTGTACATACCGTCTTAACTTTAGATCCCATACCTACAAGTTCCAAGCTCTCACCCACCTTTATAATACCACTTTCAATTCTTCCTGTTGCAACGGTTACTCTTCCCGTTATTGAAAATACATCGTCAACAGGCATGAGAAATGGTTTGTCAACTGAGCGCTCCGGAGTTGGAATAAAATTATCTACCTGATCCATAAGTTCGAAGATAGGCTTTGCAGCATCACCAGTACCATCTGAATTTAATGCATTTAAAGCGCTACCCTGAATAATAGGGGTATCATCACCTGGAAATCCATATTCTGATAATAATTCTCTCAGCTCCATTTCAACCAACTCTAACAGTTCCGGATCATCTACCTGATCACATTTGTTCATAAAAATTACAATAGAAGGAACATTTACCTGCTTGGCTAAAAGTAAGTGCTCCCTGGTCTGCTGCATAGGTCCATCAGTTGCAGCTACAACCAAAATAGCACCATCCATTTGCGCTGCACCTGTAATCATGTTTTTAATATAGTCCGCGTGACCAGGGCAATCTACATGCGCATAATGACGCGCCTCTGTCTCATATTCAACATGGGCAGTATTAATTGTAATACCACGCTCACGCTCTTCCGGCGCATTATCTATCTGGTCAAAGGCGGTAACCTCGGCAAGCCCTTTGGTTGCCAAACACTTGGTTATAGCAGCTGTCAAGGTAGTCTTACCATGGTCAACGTGACCGATTGTGCCCACATTTACGTGAGGCTTCGTTCTTTCAAATTTCGCTTTTGCCATAATTTAAGTATCTCCTTAATTTACTCTTACAATTAAAAACCATATTCACACTTACTTTTTTTTAGAGCCTACAACCAGACTTGAACTGGTGACCTCTTCCTTACCAAGGAAGTGCTCTACCGCCTGAGCTATGTAGGCAGTTTTGAGCGGGAGACAAGACTCGAACCTGCGACCCTCAGCTTGGAAGGCTGATGCTCTACCAACTGAGCTACTCCCGCCTTAAATGTGGGCCGGGATGGACTTGAACCACCGTAGGCATTACGCCGGCAGATTTACAGTCTGCTGCCATTGACCACTCGGCCACCGACCCAAAAAAATGGAGCCATTGGAGGGATTCGAACCCCCGACCCGCTGATTACAAATCAGCCGCTCTGACCAACTGAGCTACAATGGCAGAGTTAGTTAAAAAACACTCTAATTATAAAAAATGGCCCCGGTCAGAGCCGTGCAATTTAAATGGTTTGAAAAACTTAAAACAATAGATTTTAGTAAAAAATAAAACTTTTTTTATCTTTATTTAAGCTTATGACCATTTATTCAAGAATTAAATCAAATTTATTTTGACCTATTTTCTTTTCCATACCGTTCCTTCGGGGGTATCATCTAAAATAATACCCAACTCATCCAACTGCCCTCGCACTTCATCAGCTTTTGCCCAATTTTTATCCGAACGGGCCAGCTCCCTCTCTTTGATTAATTCCTGAATATTTTCATCTACATCAAATGTAGCACAATCTACAACACCCAAGACAGTATCAATTTTTTCAAGGGCTAAAAGAGCTCCATTTGCAGAACAGCAATCCAATTTTGTATTATCTAATTCAGCAAATAAATAATTGACCCAAATAAACAACTCTCCCAATGCGCCTGAAATGTTTAAATCGTCTCCCAGTTTAGCTGAAAATTTAGATAGCATGGTTTCGGTTTCAGAATTTAAAATTTCATCCCCATCGTTTTCAATCTTTTTCAACCGCCGTTTTAATTCTCTCAGCTTATTGATACATTTCTGTGCTGCTTTTACTTTTTCAAATGTAAAATTTAATTTGGAGCGATAATGAGTGGAAATCAAGGTATATCTAAGCGCTTCTGGACTACACCCCTTTTCAAGCAAATCTCTGAGTGTGTAAAAATTTCCCATTGACTTACTCATCTTTTGCCCATCTACTAGCAGGTGTTCATTATGAAGCCAATAATTTACAAATGCCTCTCCGGATGCCGCACAACTTTGGGCAATTTCATTTTCATGATGAGGGAATATATTATCCACCCCTCCACAATGAATGTCAAAATGATTGCTTAAATAATGCGTCGACATAACTGAACATTCAATATGCCAACCCGGGCGCCCCTTACCCCAGGGAGAATCCCAGTTTATATCACCATCTTGCGGCTTAAACCCTTTCCAAAGGGCAAAATCCCTACCCTCCTCTTTACCATATTCATCATCTTCGACCCTGTCTCCGCTCTTTAGTTGATCGGGATTCAAATTCGCTAATTTTCCATAATCAGAAAATTGAGAAATTTTAAAGAAAACAGAACCATCTTCGGTAGTATAAGTAAATCCTTTATCTTCCAATTGTTGAATTGTCTTAATCATGTGAGGTATAAATTCTGTAGCTCTGGGATAATGGTGTGCTGGTAAAATTTGGAGGGTTTCCACATCCTCAAAAAAGGATGAAGTATACTTATGGGTGAAATTTTCAAGGGACATCTTTTCTTCTATTGACCTGCGGATGGTTTTATCATCAATATCCGTAATATTCATTACCTGCAAAACATCATACCCTGAAAATTCCAAATATCGTCTTAATAAATCTTCAAAAATATATGCTCTAAAATTACCTATATGGGCATAATCATAGACTGTAGGACCACAGGTATAGAGTGTTACTTTCCCTTTTTCAAGTGGTTGGAAATCTTCCTTTTTTCTATGAAGTGTATTGTAAAATTTCATTATTTATTTATACTCGCTATTTTAATAATTGTATCAATTAAGTCCGGAAATTCAAGTCCGGCAGCTATTGCGGCTTTAGGTAACAGACTTGTGGATGTCATTCCCGGCAGTGTATTTATTTCTAAAAGGTAATGCTGCCCCTCATCATTAAGGCGAAAATCAACTCTTGCATAATGGCGGCAGCCTATGGTTTTATAAATTTTTAAAGCATCTTCAGATAGAGAACGTTCAATTGAATCTGATAATTCGGCAGGTACAATATAATCACTCATACCTTCAGTGTATTTACAATCATAGTCATACAAATTATGACTGGGTTTTATTTCAATGATAGGTAGCGGTTTATTATCTAAAATTCCCACTGTTATTTCTTTTCCGGGAATAAATTCTTCTATTAATATTTCATCGCCAAATTCAGCTGCTAAACTAATTGCATCTTCTAATTCAGATTCTTCCCTTACAATTGTGAGTCCAAAGGTTGACCCTTCATCAGCAGGTTTTACAACATAGGGGTAGGAGAATTTGAGAGAATTATTATCTTGTAATTGCATTCCATTATTCACGTTTCGTTTCAATGACACCCAATTCGGAGTGGGAATACCTACCGATTTCGCAATTAGTTTTGTTATATTTTTATCCATGGCTATTTTACAGGCTTTGGCTCCGGAGCCTGTATATTGAATATGATGTAGATCCATAAAGGATTGAATACTGCCATTTTCTCCATCTCCACCATGAAGTGCATTGAAGACTAAATCCGTATCCAATAATAAATGTGGGGAATGATAAATTTCGCTGTCCAAATTTATCATGTCCAAATTATATCTACCATTAATTGCTTCAGCAATTGCCAAGCCAGTTTGGATGGAAATTTTATGCTCGGTGGAAGTCCCACCATATAAGATTGTTATGTTCAATATTGGGTTTTGTTAAAAAATTATTTTTAATTAGATGTTAAATTTAGGACTTATTTATTTCGTTCATCAATAATTGAAATGTAAAAATATTAAAGTTTTCTGATCTCTTGGTTAATGAGTTTCGACATCACAGATTTAAGGTTCATTTTTTACCTAATTAATTCTTTACCAACTACTGTTCAATTGTACTGCTTAAAATAACCGTCCATCTGTGAACTAAAGGTAAATTGCGCATCTACATATTTGACAAGAATTTGCTTTAACCATAAACATTAAACATCTTGTTTATAAGAGGATATAGTCCTTAATCTATTATGTAATTTAATAAATTTAAAATGGAAAATAAGTAGGTGAATTTTAAAAAAATAAATTTGTTAAGGGTTATCGTACTCCTATCATTATTAATGACAGATATTTCCTTTGGAGGTAGAGGATATGACCTTGATGAATTTGATGATCTTGAATTAGAATCATTAGATAGCTTAAAGAAAATTCCAGCCAAAAAGATTGATAAAGGGCAAGGACTCATTCTCTTTGGTGATACTCTGTATTTACTAGATGATGATTTTGATTTTGGTGAAGACGAGTTGGAATTACAAAAATTAGAACTTGACCCTAATGGAATGGAGACTGCAAAGGAATATGAAGATTTTTTAAATGTATTTTTTGAAGATTCTACACAGGTTGGAACCAGTTCTTACAGTAAATTAGATAAATCTATCCAAAAACAACCCAAAAAAAGTAGAAAAAAAAAATCCAATTCTTCAACTTCAAGAAAAGTGGAAAGTCAAACTAAAAGGAGTACCCCACCTACTACCACTTTTCGCCCAACCAGAGGAGCAATGGGATTTGGAGTATCAACAATAATAGGTGCAACAATACCAATTAAAATGAAGGGTTTTTCTACAGGGTACAATTTGGGAATACGTATTGATACACCTATTTCATTTAACTTGGCAGGAATGGAAGCTAACCTTGGAACAGATTTATATTTCTTTTCTATGTCTGCTAGTGAAGGTGGTGATAATTTAAAACTCACTAATATTATAGGGAATGTTTCCCTCTTTCCAATCTCATCGATAGAAATTAGAACTGGGTTAGGGTTTACACCTACATCTATTGGAGATTATAGCGTTGTTTCAGCTTTATCTATACCAGTTGATGTCAATTATTATTTACCTATGAATTTTTCTGGATTTAAATTTGCATTGAATCTGCATGCTCAAAGGACATTGGGGTATCCTTCTAAAGAAGGGGTTGAATTAGGCGATGCAACAGATTTTCTATATTTAGGCTTTCTTATTCAATTACATCAACAACCATTTTAGCTTCATGTTCCCAAACATTCACATACATGCGAATAATACCATCCTCCCCAGAGAAACATAACGCTCCGGCATTGGATCGAATATTTACCTTATCTGGTAAAAAGGCTGAGAGAAGCTAAAGCCTAAAATAACAGGTACTAAAATAATTAATATTGATTGTTTCTTCATCGGAAAGTACACTCCTTAATGTAGATATATAACTACATCTCATTTTT